>CAYPBX010000478.1:0-2868 GCA_964409075.1 uncultured Candidatus Obscuribacterales bacterium | reverse complement strand
GGTGGCAGAGCTTTTGGCTGTTCAACTTCCCCAAGTTGCCAGGTCGAGATACTTGCCGCTGCTTGCGCGCGGGGAGATGATTGCGGCCCTTGCCTTCAGCGAGGAGGGGAGGGATGGTCAGCTTGAAGGTATAGAGATTAAAGCTGTCCAGAAGAACAGTGGGTATCTTCTCTCCGGCAGCAAAAGATCTGTAGTCAATGCCGATCTGGCTGGTCCTTGCTTGCTCCCGGCGCTTCTGCCTAACGACGATACGTCCCGGCCCGCACTTTTTTTGGTAGATATTACAGACAGAGAGTCTATTCTTGTTGGTCTGCCCAGGGAGAGCATCGGCTTGCGCTCAGCCAGAATCAATGATATCGAGCTGTCGCAGGTCGAGGTTGCTCATGATGCTGTGTTGTCCCTGGGCCTGGAGGCGCTAGAGCAGGTGATGTACGCGCTGGATATCGCCAAGACGCTCATGTCTTGTGCTGCTGTCGGCTTGCTGTCGCGCTGCCTGGATCTGGCTGTGGAGCACGCGCGCAGCCAGGAGAAATTCGGCAAGAAGCTCGCTGAGCTGCAGTCCGTGCAGTGGAAGCTGGCTGATCTGTGCACTGAGCTAGAGGGGGCGCGGCTCATGAGCTATCAAGCAGCCTGGAGCAAGGATGAGGATTCCCGCAGCCTGAGGAAGCATGCTGCCATGGCCAAGCTTCTTTCAGCGCGTGCAGCTCGCCTGCATTCGGCAGAAGCGATGCAGATTCTGCCTAGTGCTGCAATCGGTTCCGATCTGCCGCTGGCGCGCTTTTATCGCGATGCTAAAATGCTGGAGCTGTGCGAAGGCTCCTGCGAGGAGCAAAAGGATCTGCTGGTCGGGCAGCTGGATATTTGAGTGCCGATCCCGGGTAAAAGGCAAGAGAAGGTTCTCTCTAATTCGGGGTGTCTATGTGCTTGCGGCTGCTCTTAATTACCATCCTCGCCTGCGCTCTCTGCGGCGGCTCCCTGGCTGCGCAAGCGGCAGGAGCGGATTTCAATCAGGGCGTGGCGTACTACAACCAGCGCAGGTTCGCCGAGGCGCTGCCGTACCTTCAGCGCGCTCATATGACCGATCCCGGCGACAGCGCTGCTCTTTACTATACGGCTCTTACCTTCCACCGGCTCGGTGATCTCAAAAGCGCAGCTGCTGTCTACCAGGCTGTGGTCGAGCGATTCCCGGGCAGCCAGGCGGGAGCCAATTCCGAGGCTGCTCTCAAGCGCCTGCAGCCGCCTGCGCGCCGTCCTGATAGCCCCGGCAGCGGACCCACCGCCGGAGCCGAGAGGGCCGGGTCGTCAGCGGCCGATCTGGCGTCCCTCCTGCGCGCCATGGGATATGGCGAGCAGTCACAGGGTGAGTTTGTCAATCTTCCGGAGACCTCGAAGGTTTACTTCGAGCGTAAAGGAAACTCCCTCATAGTTGATGCTGAAATCAACAACAGAAGAATCCCGATGGTTTTCGATACCGGGGCCGAAGCCACTGTGCTTGGTGCTAATCACTTAAGGCAGCTCGGGATTAAGCCGCCAGAAGGATCGCCGACCGGCCTGGCCCAGGGTGTCGGATCCAGCAGGCCAGTGCCGACTTGGCACATGTCCACGACGATAAAGGTTGGGTCGATCGTCAAAAAAGGATTTCCTATTACCGTGCAGGAAGCGCTTCCGACAGAGCCGCTCCTGGGGCAAAGCTTCTTCAAGGATTTCGAATACACGATTGACAACGGTGCTCGCTCGATAGTCTTTCACAGGCGTAGCACAGGCGGAACGCGACAGGCCTTAGCCGGTGTCCGGGATCCGTACGCTGTTCCCTTCAGGAGGGATGGCGACGAGCTGATCGTGAATGTCGAGGTAAACGGGCGCAGCATTCCCATGTATTTTGACACCGGGGCCGAGAGCATCGCGCTCTCTCCTGAGCATGTAAAACAACTCGGGCTGAGCATCCCAGAGGATGCAGAGATTGGTTATCATATTGGTATTGGTGGAAGATCCAAAGGCTATCACTTCGACGTCAAGCGTATACGCATGGGGCCGATCGACAAGTCTGACGTTCCCATTAGCGTTGTGGAGACATCCGCCATGCGATACCCGCTCCTGGGGCAGACGCTTTACAAAGACTGGCAGTACACAATCGACAACAAGAACAACATCATCAAGTTCGTGCGCCGATGAGATGGCGGGAAATGTACCCTTCGAGAACCCCAGGCGGCATCAGCAGCGGCGATAGCAAAGTCTATACGGAATCCAATTGAGCGTGGGATGCCATGAGATGACCGGGGCGCGCGCAGAAGGGAAGGAGATCTCGACTGACAATGCCAGCAAGGCCAGTTTGTCGGTGGTGATTGTCGCATGTGACGAGGAGCACACTATAGGTGCTGTCCTCGAATCAGTGAAAGAGCTGGCCAATGAAATCATCCTCGTCGATTCAGGATCCACCGATCGCACTGTTGAGATTGCCAGCGGCTACGGCGCGCGCATCTATCATCACGACTGGCAGGGCTTTGCAGCGCAGAAGAATTATGCGCTGGATCTGGCTAGCGGCGAGTGGATATTGAGCCTCGATGCTGACGAGATGCTGACATCCGAGGCCATTGAGGAGATACGAGCTACGCTGTCTGATATCGGGAAGGACAAGCGCTTTTCTGGTTTCACTATCCCGAGAGTTCTCTTCATAGGGCAGCGATCGGTGAAGGGGGGCGGCTTCTATCCCGATGCTCAACTCAGGCTCTTTCGCAGGGGCAGCGGCCGATTCAACGACAGGATGGTGCACGAGAGGGTCTTTGTCGATGGGCGGGTCGGCAGGCTGCGCCACCCCATGCACCATTGGGCATATGCGACTGTTGGCGAATTCAGGCAAGCCATGGAAAA
>CAYPBX010000477.1:0-2872 GCA_964409075.1 uncultured Candidatus Obscuribacterales bacterium | reverse complement strand
TGGCCGAGAAATCGGCCTTGCCCAGCTCAAACGCCGGTCCCATACCTAGCGCAGTTAGTGGAGAGCGGAGATCAGCGGAGTAAGCAACCTTAAAACGTGGCAGCCCGAGCAGCCCCTGGCGCAGGTCGTAGAGGTCATACCATTTTTGCCATCTCTGGCGCGTAAACGAGCTAACAAAATTGCCAATAGTAGAGGTTCGCGCTGGAAGAAAAATGAACGCTTCAAGCCTGCGATCGCCATATGGAAGACGCACCGACTGAAAGCCGGCCCTTTCCAAATACTCCATCTTCTCCGAGCGGTGCATCATCACCGCCTTCTTTTGCCCTGTGCCGCTGGTAAAGGCTGCTTGCCGGGTCAATTCCTTGGCGAAAGGTTTCGACCACTCACCTTTGAAGCACACGGCGTTAAGGAGCACAAGCGCCGAATTAGGCGAAAAGCGCTCGAGTATACTGGCAATCTTGCCTTCTGTTCGGCTCTTGACCCAACCGTTTATTTCAGGCAAGGCCTGCCGGCTGCCAAAGTCCAGCGACTTAACATTCGCTCCATAGAAAAGCCTGCACCTTTCCTGAAATCCCTTGTTGAGAGGAAAACCTCTGCGCGTAAAGAGCGCATTGGCAACGGAGATCTTTGTCTTTGCACCGTGCCCCGTAAGCGATATCTCGGCATCCTTATTGGCCTGATCGATGCCGCTACCACGCTCCTTGCTTATGCCAAGAGTCTTGATCATCGCTGCCTTCGTCGAGCCGGCAGCTCCGTTCATCGTCATGCACAGGCATTCGAAGATACTGAAGGGCGACACGAGCACATTATGATTGTCGGCTGTCCCCACTAGCTCAGAGAAAAGTTTGAAGGCAAATTCGTTGTCGGCCGATTGAAAGGAATTGTCAGAGAGCTCACGGGCTATTGTCGTAGGACAACCAATCAGGGTGACCAAACTCACCCAGGCAAGCATAATCTTCAAGCCTACTCCGGCTTTCACTCCGCCCATTGACCTTGTCAAAGTAATCTTCCTAATGTTGCTAATCAGAACTTTTACATACATTTATATGTTCATCTCCAAGATGATGCTCTTCCATAGCTGGAATTATAGTCCGCTGTCCTAAGCAATAAGCGTCCGAAAACTGTAGCTCCGGATTGTCTTAAGTCAGACCACAAGCTAAAACCCTGCAGTCTGCTTAATCGTGAACAGAGGCATGCCAGATTCTATCTGGTCTGCCTCTGTTCTCAAATCCAAATCAGCAAATTTCCCAAACAGCGCTGGGTTAGCTTTGTAATGCATAGCAAAGTTACCGTGAGATTCAGGATCTGCAAAGTTAACCACACATTGATTGTACATACTAAATTTATGTATAATAAATGCGCACATAGGATATGCGCATGACCTATCGCATCAACGTTGCTCTGGACGAAACCACCTGGAAAGCGCTCCAGGAGGTGCCTCGCGGGGATAGAAGCAAGCTTATCTGCGAGGCGATAAGGACAATAGTCGCTACCCGGCGCAAGATTAAGGCAGCTCAAAACATGGATGCCTTGCGCAAGAAGATGCCGCCGGTGCCTGATAAGACGATAATATCCTGGATCCGCCAAGACCGAAGCCGGTAGCAATGAGAGTTGTTGTTCCGGATGCGTCAGTTCTATTGAAATGGGTGCTACCGCCGGCGAGAGAAGATAGCGCAAACCAGGCACTGATGATTCGCGATGCTGCCATCCGAGGCGACATCGTCTTGAAGGTTCCCACATTATGGATTTACGAGATCGGCAACACGCTTACCAGACAGTTTCGCCGGCAGGCAGCCGACTTGATTCAGGCAATCTGCCAGTTCGGACTTGCAGAATCCGCCTGGACAGACTCTTGGCTGGATAGATGTATATCGCTCAGCTGCAGCTACAGGGTGACCTTCTACGACGCGTCCTATCATTCCCTTGCCATCGAAGAGCAAGGCGTTTTCGTTACCGCTGACAATCAGTACGTGCGGAGGGCTGCTGCTGCCGGTTCCGTAATCTCCCTCAAAGACTGGGGTTAAGACACAGAGCTAGTAAACAGGATCGTGCTCAGGGCACAGGTACGGGTCCTGCCGGTAAGACCGCCAGCACCAGATCACCTCCTTGCCACGACCTGACTTCCAGCACAGGGGTCTGCAATTGGCCTCTGTCGCGCAGCACTTCCGCTTGGACTCAGCTGGAGTTCTACTATCTTTCCTCGTATCTTTTTTGCGAGGATTGAGAGCAAGAGAAAATGCCGGCTTACACCGGCAGGTTTGCTCTCAAACCGCTTGGATAATCACCAGTCCAGGTCGATCAGGGCAAAGCCTCGGCTAGCCTGAAAAACCAGGGGACCACAATGCCGTGATCGATGAAGTCCAGGAAGACTCCCGCTAGCACAGCATCAGGCCAGAACCTACGAAACCCCGCCGCCCAAGGGCAGGGCCATCAGGCCCTGCCCTTTTCAATCACCTCGGCTGCCAGATCATCCGGCACCACTTCGTAGTGGGACAGCTCCATGGTGAAGGTGCCCTGTCCCTTGGTGGTGTTGCGCAGGTGCGTGGAATAGCCAAAGGTCTCGGCAAGCGGCACGAGAGCCTTAATGACGGCCACGCCACCGGAGATGTCCGTGGCGAGAACCTTGCCCCGGCGTTGCGACACATCACCCAGGACGCTTCCCATGAATCCTTCTGGAACCTCCACCTCCAGAGACATCATCGGCTCCAGAAGCGCCGGGCGGGCCTTGCGAAAGGCATCCTTGAAGGCCATGGAGCCAGCGATCTGGAAGGACAGGTCGTTGGAGTCCACTTCGTGAAACTTTCCGTCCACAAGCGTTACCTTGACGTCAGTAACGCGCGCGCCGGATACCTGACCTGCCTCGAGCGCCTCG
>CAYPBX010000476.1:0-2873 GCA_964409075.1 uncultured Candidatus Obscuribacterales bacterium | reverse complement strand
CCCCGGGACAGCCTCTGCCTGTTTGGGTTGTTCATCGCCAGCCAGTGGGTGCTCTCCAGGCTCCGAGCGCTCGATAATCACCTTGAAGTGATTCTCCTGAGCCAGGACGAATGACCTGGCTTGCAAGCTCTTGGACAGGCGCTTGAGATTGTTGACGCAAACATCGTCATCGACGAGAGCCTCCACCCGTAAGCTCTGCTTTTGATCGAAGAGCCTCTTTGTGCGCAGCACCGGCTCGGGACAGATAAGCCCTCTGAGATCGACCTTCTCTTGCCTCATCTCACGCTACCTCCAGGTGCCCGGCTCCGCCAGCTTTGAAGTACCCGATAACAGCGCCTGTCAAACCGGCTGCTTGAAGCTGCCTGGCCATCTCCTTGCCGTCCTCGGCCGGGGTGGCTAAGAGCAGCCCGCCTGATGTCTGCGGATCGAAAAGAAGATCCTGCAAGGCTGTATCCAGGCTTGCTGTGTAACTGATGAATCTTTCGTAGCTCTTGCGGTTGCTATAGGCTGCTGCAGGCACGAAACCTTGACCGGCAAGCGTAAGCGCGCCCGTGAACACAGGAACGGAGTCTGAGAGTATGGTCGCCGCCAGGCCGCTTGCCAGAGCCATCTCATGGAGATGTCCGGCAAGCCCGAAACCGGTTACGTCGGTTGCGGCCCGGGCGCAGCAGCGGCGAGCGATATCAAGGCCTTTGTTATTAAGCCCGGTCAGGCTGTCGATAAGCTCGCTTTCAGCCCGCCTGTCCAGGCATTGGCCCTTGAGTCCAAGCAGGGATACGCCGCTGCCTATCGGTTTGGTGAGCACGATGACATCTCCTGCTCTGGCACCACTATTGGTGAGCAGCTCCTTCGGGTCGATCAGTCCTGTGACTGCAAGCCCGTAGATGGGCTCGTCGGCTTGAATCGAGTGCCCGCCTGCAACTATGGCGCCGGCCTCTCGGCAGGCGGAGGCGCCGCCCTTTATGATCTCAGCGGCTACCTGCAGGGGGAGATCGCAGGTCGGAAAGCAAAGAATATTGAGAGCGATGAGCGGTTGCCCGCCCATGGCATAGACATCGGATAGAGCATTTACAGCAGCGATTCTACCGAAGGTGTAAGGATCATCGACAACAGGCGGAAAGAAATCAACCGTCTCTATGAGAGCCAGAGTGTCTGAGATTTTGTAAACCGCTGCGTCTTCGAAGTGATCGATACTGGTGAGAAGCTCTTTCGGCTTGACGCTTGCAAGTTGCCTGACAATGTCGTGTAGATCGGCAGCAGCAATCTTTGCAGCACAGCCGCTTGCCTTTATCTTGGCAGTGAGCCGCACGGGCTCGTGAGCAGATTTGTCCATCATGGTCTAAATGCAGTGCGGTCTCTTTGCAGAGCCGCGAATTTGGGGAATAGCGCCGATATCAATGGTCTTCCCAATTGGGCTTAAATATATGGACTGGGCTGGCCTTGGTGATTCTCTCCTGCATCCGTTGTGCTCTGCTTGCGCATATGCTGGGCAGCGGAGAACCTGCTCTGGTTGACCCTTTGAAAACCAGCATGTTCTGTGCTTCTTGAAGGGAGCATCTTTTCAGCATTCAGAAAAACCTTTTATATTAGTTTCTCCAATTTACTGCGTTTGCGGATTTCGGGAGCCTTTAAAAAGTTGCGTTTTAGTGTAGATTTATTGCCTGGAGTTGCTTCTAGGATAAACGGTCGCGCAGCCGGTCGTCTATTTGGGAAGTGGAGTTTGTATTTTTGTTTTTCCCTTACCTCGCTGAAGAATTAAGGATCGGTCATGCCAAAGAAGGTACTTGTAGCGCTTCCGGAAGGGTTGCTTGAGCAGATTGATTTTGTGGCTGCCGTGGAGCACCGTACTAGATCTGATCTCATCCGGGAGGCGTTGCGACGCTATATCGAGAACTTCCGGCGTACTCAAGGGCCAAGGATGTCGGTGAGCCAGGTCGGTCCGCAGAAGGTGGCTCTTCTTCATGAAGGCGAGTAGGTAATTTCCCCACTGATCGCTTGACGTTGTGCAGGCTGGAGCGTAGGATGAGGCCGGCTGCCGAGGCGGCTGTCATTCTGGCGCCGCAAGGAGAGTCGAGGCTGCGTAATGCAATGGGGCAACATACTGCTGACCGAGCTGGCCTTCACCGGATTTTTGCTCCTCATGTTCGGGTTTGTGAGGCTGCCGCGCTTTTTGAGGCGTAAGGTTCTCGCCCGGGGCTTTCCCTGGGGTTACTATACCGATCAAGCTCCCCGGACCGAGCCCAGCTATTTCGATGAGTTCGACGAAGACTTCTTGCACGACACCGGCACCTCTTTTGGCGGCATGGAAGGCTTCGGTGATTTCGGCGAGTTCAGCGGTTTTGGCGAGATGGGCGAGTTCGGCGCTAATTTTGGGGCTGGCGGTGATATCGGCGGCGCTTGAAGCACAACATGCCCAGGCAGCTAGGCGGAGTGTGTGCCGGCAGGCAGCCATGGCGGCACCAGGCAGGGGCACGGATTGCATTTTAGGCGGGCAGACTGGTGTTCTGGTATGTAACTGGCTGGGTAGCTCTACTGGCTATAGGCGGACTGCTCTGCCTGCTGCCCGGGCAGGCGGCTAAGCGTCTGTCCCGGCGGGGATTTGTTCTGGCAGTCTCTGCATTTGTGCTTGTCTTTCTAGTTTCATCCGCCGGGAAAATCAGTTATCTCGGGCAGCGCTCCTCTGCCGTCGAAAGGGACAAGCCTGAATTCATGCTGCGCTATCAGCGCGGCATGAACGTCTACCGGCAGATGGTGTTCGATTCGTTGCCTGGCAGCATCCTTCCCGGCAAGCTACCCACCCGGGACGATTTCGACAAGACAGACGAGGTAAAGAAGCTGCTCAATCTTGCCGTAGCCTCTTACCCGGAAAGCAT
>CAYPBX010000475.1:0-2874 GCA_964409075.1 uncultured Candidatus Obscuribacterales bacterium | reverse complement strand
GGCCTGCGGTCCAATCGTACCGTTGGTGGCACCCTGGAGAAGGGGGGCATCCCCTTGATTGACTGTGTCGGTCTGTGAGCCGGTTTGCCGGTATGTGCCTCTGGCGTCGGTGCCTGGAGCGCCTGCCGAAAACTCATCGGTAAACTGAGCCTGGGCTGGTGCCTGGAATAAGAGGGCAAGGGCGCAGGTTGTACCCAGCGCTGCCATGGTAAGTTTGGCAATAATATTCATGGAGTTACACCCCCGAAGGTTCTATATAAATAGTAGTAATAAGTAAAAGTGAGACCCGGGATGGGGAACTTCCCTTGAAATCGTGTGTTGAGCGTACTGCAAGGGCCACTGCAAGTCAACGGATAAAATGTTGTGCAGCTAACAAAACACGCACCAAGAGCGCATTTTCTAACCGACGAGATACTTAAAGTGACTGAATTCAAAGATAAGCAATGCAAGAGCCGAAGCGGCTCAAGCAAAATCGTCAGGACACTCTCGAAGGTTGCGCTCAGGCAGCGGAGCGGGGCAGGCGCGGAGGCGGCAGAACCAAAAGCCTGGACTACTCCTGAACATTGTGCTTATCCAGCGAGCGAAGGGCTCGGGCCCACGAGTCGGAAGCGAGCGGTGCGAGAGCGGAGAAGCTGCGTAACGCAGCTTCGGAGCGATTAATTTAAATAGACGCAAGCACGCGGCGCACTCGTTGTGGGCTGAACATAAGCAGCTCCCAGGCGCCCGCACCCCAGCCGCCCAAAGCTGTTTCGCCGAGCCGCTTCTCGAGCTGACGTATGGTGGCGATAACATCCAGCAGGCTGACGACCGGAGCCTGGCGGCTGATGGCGCTGGACTTTGATTTTAGGCAGATAAGGGCATAGATGAGAATCAGATGGTGAAAGCCGGTTATTATGCTCAGCTGCCCGAATCCGGCCCCGAAATAGTACTTACCATAAATACGTGTGTAGAAGTATCGAAAAATCAGATCATCAATCTCCTTATCTGCTGCTGGCCACGCAAACTCGTAAAGCTGCTCGAAGGGGAAGGAGAGCCCGGGAAACTCAACTCTGGCTGGCAGGAAAGCAAGCTGGTAGAGAAACCTGAAGAGGTTGAAGTCTCCTTCTCCCCGACCGAGCTTCGCAACTGGCAGGTAGATCCTCTGGAGGGCGGCGAGAAGATGCCGGTCCAGCTTCTTCAGGCAGAAAGCTTCCGGCAGGCTGCTTCCTGCTCCTGGGACCGGTCTGTTCAAGGTCGAGATGAGGTAGTCTGACACCTTCAGCAACCGACTGGCAAATGTCGACTTGCGGTCCTTCAAAAGCATTAGCATTCTGTTTTCATGTTTCAGGTATTGATCCCAGCTTACTGGCTTGCCTACCGTCATTTGAATGTTCGACCAGTTCGGGTGGTGATTAGGATAGAGCGCTTGAAACTCCCTCCATTTCGATTCCAGGAGAGCCTTTTGCCTGGTCAGAGCTTTGCCGGAGTTGTAGATCACCCCCATGCTATCGAATTTGACGGTAGCATAAACTCCAGATGGTGTCTCGTTGAAGCAATAAGGATAGAGCTGACAGATTGAAGGCTTGGCTTTGGCGCCAAACTGGCTGTGAATAAAGCAGAGCTTGTCGACCAGAAAGGGGCAGTGACCGTCCTCCCCTTCCTTTATGGCGTGCGTGTACGGCTGCCCCTCCATCTCGTATTGTTTTAGCCCACGGAAGATGCTCTTGCCGGTGAATTTCTTATTTAGCGAAGCCCAGTCCTTTCTGGCGATGCGGTCAAAGTCGTCGTCGGTGAGCGGCACTGCCCAGCCGCCGCAGCAGGTGCCGCAGCCGGTGCACTCGTAATTGATTCCCTCCGGTATGTGCAGCTCCACTCTCTTGCCCGGGCGGTTTATCCATTCACCCTAACTGTACCCGGATTGGAAAATGGCCAGCGATCGCTGCTGAAATCTACAGTTATGGCATGGGGCTGCCGCCGGCTGCCGTCGCCGCGCCGACCAGGTGCATCCTGCCGTTGCCCTTTGGGCCAAGCCCGGTCTCAACATCTGTAGCCAGCTCTACCCAGACTGCCGAGGCGAGATGGCCGTCCGGCGTGTATTCAAAGACATCTCGCAAAACAACCCGTGCCGGGGCGACGGTATCATCGACGGGAGCTGCCAGGCAGGAGATTCTGAAGTTAAGATGGCTGTCGGAGCCGGGGAGCCGGGCATTGATGTTCTCTTTGTACAATTTGCTTTGCGAATCAATATATTGTGTTTGATCGTGATCTTCTAGCTCATCAAAACCTTTCATTTCCTCAACATTGCTTTTGATGTTGTCCACCTGCCCCAGGTTGCGGGTCAAAAGCTCCGGGACCCCTACCTTAAGACAGGGCATTGTCAGCTTGTATGAATCTTTCTCTGCGTTGAATTTAGCCTGAATAGTCTGTGAGACCTCGCTTGTGATGAGATTACGCAGCTGTGTCCTGTCGGTCTCGAGCAGGAGAGCGCCCTCATGAGCCTCGTTAAGCAGGTCCTGGGCCAGGCCGGTGAGGTGGGGGTAGTTTGTGTTGGCCTGATCGTAGTCCATGCGAGAGGAGTAGACGAGCTGACGGCAACAGGCGATCATGCTGTTCATGCGCCCTACCCTGTCGTACTCATTGATTCTGCATGCCCCTGCCAGGGCCAGCTGGTTGGCGAAGGTCTGCGTCTTGCCGTTGAGCCAGAAGAGGCTGCCAAAAGAGATGGCAATCAGCGTTAGCAGGCTGGCAAAGCCCATGGTGAGACTGGTGAGCAGTATCATGTTGCCTTTCTGTCCGGCTCTTGTGTTGTACCTGGCCATTTTTTTACCCCCCTCTTGCATTACATGTAATGCAGCGTTACCCGATTGTCGTTGCTTTCAGACTGGAGAAAGAGAT
>CAYPBX010000474.1:0-2880 GCA_964409075.1 uncultured Candidatus Obscuribacterales bacterium | reverse complement strand
CTTGCGGATTGCAACATATAACGGCAGATAGAGAAGCACATGACCGAATTGTGCAATGGTAATCCTGGCTGGTTCCTTGCCTGTCCTATTAATCTCCCTCCCTGGAGAGCACCCTGCCAGCAACGTGATGGCTGCGCAAAGAGCTGCTATGTAAATATTGAGTTTCATGCTGAGGTTGAACTAATTTCCTGCAATGCCGGTATTGTACACGACCAGGCTCGACCTCCTCCACTAGCGGTGCCTCTGCACAGGAAGCGCGAGCTTACTCCGCAGGACCACGCCAGACAATCATTGCCTGGCGGCGCCAGCATACAAACGGGCTTACCTCCTTATCCTGCCGCTTCATTCCGTACGAGGTGACCAGGCATGAATACAGGATATGACGAGATCAGTTCTGTCCTGTTCTACTCGAACTCGCGAGACTCTCAGCTACTCCCTGCTTGTTGCAGGATAAGCACCTCACGCGTCGAGAATGTGAGAAAGCTGAAATAAGGCTCCCTGCGAACAATCTCATAGCCAGGAATCTGGGAAAAGCTGACGATGAAGGACTCCCCGCGAACTGGCCACCACCGCCAGCTGTCCCTGGGCGCCTCTCCACGCTCAATGAAATAGTGCTGGGTACCTTTCAAGATCAGCGCGTTCTGCAGGTCTGGATGCCGAAGAAAGTTATACTCTGCGCCCCCGTCAATCTCCTTCGGCGATGTGCCCATAGCCTCCAGGGTCTTCAAACCACGCCAGCGAGCGCGATTCCAACTCATATAATCCTGGGAAGCGCACAATGAGTAGATCCCTACCAGCCCTGCCAGAGCAAATGAAATGGCCCAATTTACTCTCACTCTTTGCCATCGACACAAAACACCCAGGCACAATAACACCGGTACAAGTGGCATAATATAATAGCGGTCGAGATCGACTACTTGGATCTGTAAGCTCCCCATAACGGCGATTACCACAACTGCGGTGAAACAAAACAGATGGGTTACCGCACCAGTGCCATTGCGTTTAAAATCCGGCTGCTGACCAGCAATTTGACTGCGCCAGGCCCGACGGATTGAGCGAACTGCTATCAAAAGCGATCTGAACAACCCGGCACCCAGAAGAGCAAGTAGCAGGAAGGCAAAGAAGCCGGAGAGGTAAGTGAGCCATTGGCGCCACCTTGATCCCAGTGCCGGGAGACTCACACCCATGATTCCTAGCGCTCCAAGAGTTGGAATTCTTAGAAGATTTTGGTTGAACGGCATCCACTTCTGCTCTAGGACCGCCAGCGTAGTCAAAGTAGTTGCCACCATTCCACCTGAAAGAACGAACCAGATACTGGCGAGTTTCGCCTCCGCCTGAAAAAGTTGCTTCAATAGAAATGTAAATGCGCACAATACAGGTATACAGAACAGACCCAGGTAGAAGCCCATCTTGCCAAAAGCCAGCGTAAATGTGTAGATCGACTTAAATGGTTTACGAAAAATATCAGATATGATTCGCGTGAACTCTGCCTCGAACCATTTATAGCCTTCCTGGTACTGCACGACAGAGACAAGCGCATTCTCTAAGCACCAGGTCTCTACCACTGGCAGTATCACCAGTCCCAAGAGAAGCCCCCATGAATGGCGCCTTTTTGCCCACATATACACCAATACAAGTGCATTGCAAGCGACAAAGACGATGTATGGCTGTCGTACTGCAAGAGCAGCCATGAACAACAACGCTGCAATGTACAAGGATGTCGGCGCATCTCTCTTCAACCCTCTGACCATAAAGTAGAGATAGCCATTTATAAATGCCATTGCTGTGACATCGGTCATAAACGAGAAGCAGAGAATGACGAAAATTGGATTGCATGAGAGCATGAATGCAGAAAGAGCTGCATATTTGCGGTTCAGTCCAAGCTCGCGCACGGTGCCATACACAAACAGTGCTGCTAGCAAGCCCAGGCAAAGATTGAGCACGTGCAGCACTGAGTAGGAAAAACCGACAAGCTTACAGACAAGCGTGCCGAGGAGTATATGCAAGAAGCATGTCGAGCAACTTGCCCCGAGCCTCAGCTGTCCGTCGGCAACACTTAGCCGAACAGCCTCACCGTAAATCCAGTCGTCATTTATAGGAAAGTCTCCCTGCGGTCCAACCAGAACCATCAACAACAGGAAATATCCGGCAATTAATCCCAGCGATAACCACGGCCCGGAACTGCTCTTGATCACGTAGTCGCTAGATGTCAATAGAGGCAGCGCTTCCGGCTTGCAATCATTAGCCAATATTTTCACCATATCTTAGCTCCTGCCCGGAACCATAGAGGATCACCGCGCCGCCTGCAACAAATGCTACGCCAGTCAGAACAACGCCGAGCCAGAAGGAGAAGGGCTCATAACGAAACTGGACATGATGCTGACCCGCGGACAACGTCACGGCCCGAAAGAGATAATTTGCTCTGAGAATCGGGGATTTGCTACCGTCTACGTAAGCGTTCCAGCCTGGATAGAATGTATCGGTCAAGATCAGGACGCCGGGGCTGCCGGACTGACTGAAAACCTCGACCTGGTTCTGCCCAGATCGCCTGAGCATCACACGATCCTTGCCTGAATCTCGCCGGTCAGTTGACCGGGCGGCCCCGGCTGCCTCGCGCAGAGCTTTCGGTGATGCTTCCAGGACTACCTGGGAGCGCGGATCAAAATCGTGCCGGCTAAGAATCTCGAGAGTCTCACTCTCTGAACCTGACAGACGTGCTTGATGCACAAGATATGCCTGGGGAAGAGCGGATAGATTCTCGTAGACTCTTATGTGATCACCATGCTCGCTGAAAAGACGAAACCGGCGTCTGATGCCTGTACGGGAGACGCTGTGCGTCTCCCCGGCCATGCGTGGCATTGCCCCTATCTGTCTTGCTGC
>CAYPBX010000473.1:0-2899 GCA_964409075.1 uncultured Candidatus Obscuribacterales bacterium | reverse complement strand
ATCGCTGGTTTGAGAGCAACGGGCGCTTTCACGAGAAGCTGTAGGAGCTCATCGGGGGCCAGGGAATTTGACCGCATGTTCCCTGAGTTTTTCTTGGATTGCTTCAAGCAGGAGATCGTAGTCGTCCAGCCTGTTGGAGAGCAAAAGCCTTGTCCTTGTAGTTTGCAAGATGAAACCTTCCGGCAGCAGCAGTGACGTGGGGCGGAGCTTTTGAACCTCATCCCAGCGCAGCGTCTCTTCTCGGGTGAAGACTCGGAAAGTGAGCCCCTCCTTTTTGAGACGCACACAGCGTGGCGCAAGGAGTACACTGAAGACGGCACGCCAGCTTACCCAGACTGTTACCAGAACGGCTGCCACCACGACAATTGCTCTATCCTCGGCACCAGACGAGCTGCTGCTCGTGATGGAGATAGCAAACATCCAGAAGAGAAAAGCAAATAGGGCGCACAGGACAACGCCAGCGTATCTTATGATGCAGGCGCTCAATGGTTCGTCATAGGCTCGCTCAGTATCGCGCTTGCTGCTTCCCGCAGGCAGGTAGCTTCTCACCGTGGCGACCAGATCTCCAACCTGGTCTAACCAGATGGGAAAGGTTGCGACATCCCCGTTGAAAGTGACTACATACCGGCGCCACCCCCAGCCCGAGCGTAATTTGAGATCCCTTATGCTCTGCCATTCAACCCATTTGCGCTCAAAGAGTGCCCAGGTCTTGAATCCGGATTCCTTTACTGACACTCGCGCGGTAATGAAGCCATAAAAAGGCAGTAGGAAAGCGGCAACAACGGTGGCTGCAATAGCCGCTGGCTTGGCAAACCAGGGCAGAGCGAGATGCTCGAAGAGGCCGAAAGCGCACATAAGCAGGGTTCCGAGGACCACCATAGACAGAACCGTCACCTCTACCAGCAGGCGTGCCACTACCATCGGTTTCAGCCGGTAAGTTCTCTTCATGCCTGATGCCTTATCGCCTGGCGATTGATTCATACTCGCCGGGTATGCTACCTAAAAGATAAGTGTAGCGCGCGACTGGCACTTCACGGGACTGTGCACTATCCGGATTTTGTTGCTCCTATCATTAATCGTACTATAATATAACGTATATAAAAATCGAACAAGAGAGCCCTGGGCGGCGGCTTTCTCGCTGGGCGAGCTCCCGTTCAATTGACGGCTCAACTTGCAAGGGTGGCTGGGTCAGCTGGCATCCCCGTTTACGAGCCTCACAAAGAAGTCGACCTCGGTGTCCGACCCCCGGACCTCGTACTGGATAAGGGTGCTTAGGAGACCAGTCCCGATGAGGCGGATTTTCGTGAGCACCACCCCGGATCTACAGAGGTTGGACAGCAGATTCCAGTAGGCGAGCTTCTCGCCACCGATTCCTGACGCCTGGATCTCCCCTTCGACGGTTTTCGACATTGACTACTCCTTTTCAGAACGGGCGAGAGTTGAGAAGGGGCTGCGGGAAGGCTATCCCGCAGCCCGGCAATCCTGATGCAAGTAATGCTCGGCACCGTACCGGCGCCTACTTCAGCCCTCAGGAATCAGAGCGCTGTGCGACCGGTACCCGATAATGCCTCGACATGGTTTGCGCCTGAGCGCATCGCCAACGTTTACCGGCTGCAGGCAAACGGTCGCAGCTGCGAGAAAAACTGACGGTAGCTGCAGACCAGAGAAGGCAATTCGGCCTGTGCTTGTCAGGCGATTGCATCGCTGGTGATGAAGGCGATTGCAACCTTGCTGTTGTCGATGCCCTTCTCCTTCAGCTGCGCGTACAAGTCCTCGCCGGTCGGGCTTGTGGCTAAAAGGCCGTCGCCGCTTGCCGCTACCCAGTGATTATTGGGCAGCTCGCCCCGGTGATTGTCGATCCAGGCTGAGCCAGGATGGCGCGTGTAGTGCGGTGGATGACGCGCGTTCTGGCGCTGGATTGCCGGTGCTGGGGCAGATTCATCTGTGGCGCCCAGCGACGGAAGGTCCCGACGGCACCGTGCCAGTCGCAGGGTTGTCGATGCTTGCGGGGCCCTCGGTGAGCAGGTTGTTGGCCAGCTCGAGCATGTCGAGTCCGGACCGAGCTGCGGCCTGCACATCGGCTGGTGGGCGGTTCAAGTGGTCGGCCTTGTACTCCAGAGCCTGGTCCAGCCAGTTCTGCGCTTGGCTGAGGAGCCTCTTCACCGGCTCTTGCTTCTCAGGTGGCGCTGAGCCGATCTTTGTTTCCGCTTCAGCAATCCCCTTGACCAGCTGCCGGATCAGGTCGTCAGTCTCTTGTCGAATTTGCACAATGGCCCACAGGGAGGCTAGCAAGAAGGCTATCAACAACAGAACCATGAAGATGCCGAAGATGCCTATCAGCACTTGTGGTGCTGAATAGGTGAGAAGAAAAAAGGAACCCACCAGCGTGAGTAAAGCCAACGATAGCTTGATTGCACTGGACATGGTGTTGATGTCCTCACAGGCGCGAGATTGGGCCATAACCGGTATGGCGCGCGGCTCGCGTCCGGTCATAACTGTTTGGTCAGCAGATCCAAATCATGCTGAATACAGCAAGCGATGCTAGGAATGGCCTCTGCTGCTGCCGGGCTGCGGGATGGCCATCCCGCAGCCCGGCGCTGCTTATGCAAGTAATGCTTGGCACCGTACCGGCGCCTACTTCAGCCCTCAAGAATCATGGCGCTGTGCGACCGGTACCCGATAAAGCCTCGACAAGGTTTCCGCCTGAGCGCATCGCCGGTAGTGCGAGCCGACTTCAGCGGCGATCACCTGCAGTGCGTGGGAGGAGGCTGTCATGCCAAGCCGGAGCGCCTCACCATCATAGTCTTCGAGAGTCTTGGCCAGCCTGCGCGAAGCCTCCAACAGCGCTTCTGATGCCGCGAGCAGGTTCTGTAGACACGGCTGGTCAAGCCCCAGCTGA
>CAYPBX010000472.1:0-2904 GCA_964409075.1 uncultured Candidatus Obscuribacterales bacterium | reverse complement strand
TGCTGAATGAAGACCACGATCAGGCGATCACCGCCTTTGCCTTGAGGGCTTCAATCTCGGCTTGGCTGTAGCCAAGCTCTGCCAAAAGCTTGCCGGTCTCCTTCTCCCGGTCATAGAGCTGATTGTCTTCAGATCGACTTGCGCCATCAGCATGTACCGGTGTCTTTAACTGGGGCACAGAACCGAGCGCAGGGTGAGGAAGGCTCGTCACCACCTGACGCTCTCGGGCTGGCAGACTGGCAAGCGCCTCAGACAGGGTCATAACCGGCGACACACAGCAGTCAGCGCCCGCAAACATCTCCATCCACTCGGCTTGTGTCCTTGTTTCTATTATGTTCTCAACCTGACGCTTTAGTTCTTGATCTGAGCCGGGCGGATAAGAGAGAGCCAGATCTTCCCTGCCGATTATCTGGCAGAAGCGCTCCCAGAAGTGCTTCTCTAAAGCAGCAACAGCAAGATAGCGCCCGTCGGAGCAGCGGTAGATGTGGTAGTTAGTTAAATCTGCATTGTAGCTAAAGGCGCCCTGGCTGTAAAAGCCATGATCGTAAAGAAGCATGGTGGCGAGTATGTTCTGAGTAGAAAGCGCGCACTCAAACATGCTGATATCCAGATGACGGCCTTGCCCGGTTGTCTGCCTGGCAAAGAGAGCCGCCAGTGTCGAGACAGCAGCATAGACGGCAGCCATATAGTCCGAGACAAGAACACCAGGCAAGACCGGCTTGCCGCTCCCATCAACGTTGGCTGCCAGCACGCCAGATTCGGCAACAAAGTTAAGATCATGACCCGGTCGCTCCTTCCATGCCGAGGTTTGCCCGTAACCGGAGATCGAGCAATAGACAAGCGACGGGTTAATCTGCGACAGCCGCTCATAGCCAAAGCCTAGCCGCTGCATTACCCCCGGGCGGAAATTCTCCAGGACCAGGGCTGCGCCTTCGACCAGCTTGTAGACAATCTCCTGACCCTGCTTGTTCTTTAAATTGAGCCCGATGCGGCGCTTACGCCGATGGACGCTCCAGTAGTAGAGGCTCTCGCCCTTGACCAGTGGGGGCAGAGACTGTACCAGACCCGGGCTCAAGCGCTCCAGCCGGATGACCTCGGCTCCCAGATCAGCCAGTACCGTCGAGAGCAGCTCGCCTGGAAGCAGATGCGTGAAATCCAGCACTTTGATGGTATTGAGGGGTTGGAACATGGCGCTTTCTCCAGGGGCGCTCGGGACAGTCCTCGGTACGCAGTCCTGTCCATCCGGGTATAAATTGCACAGAGCTGATTTATACCAGATATAGAATGACCTTTAGCAAGGCAAGGAGAAAATTGGCAGAACTTGAGCTACCTGTTCGTTACCGATCACTTCCGCAAAGAGCGGGTCTCGTCGCCATGGGCATCCTCTTCCCGCTCTGGGCGCTGGTGGTTCCCTTCTGCCTGGGGCTCTTTCTCTCGCTGGTCTTCAAGATGCCGGGAAGCCTGCCGCCTGTCATTACCATCGCCGTCCTGACCACGCTCATGGCTATACCGGTCGTTTCAATTGTACTTAGTGCTATCTGCGAGGACGACCGACTGCTTGTCAGCGCCGAGGGCATGTCCTTTCCGCTGCTCATGCTGCCGGGGCTTGGTTTCCGGCGCGAGCGCCTCTGGTCGGACCTTGCCTCCGTCCACCTTGCCTGGGAAGGGGCAAGCGACTACGGGCCCGGAGACAGCCTGACCTTATTCTTCCGCTCCGGCGGCAAGGTCACACTCAGACTCCGCGATCTGCCCAGCGAGGACCTGGAGCAATTTCTGCTTGCAATTGAGGTTTGGGGCACAAATTGCGCGCGGCAAGCCGAGCTCATCGCCTTCCAGAACAACCTTCAGAACCTGAACAAGGGGCTGCCTCACCTCTCTTACACGCAGATGTGGGAGGAGGAGCTGGCAAGGAGATTCAATACAACGGCCTTCGTGCCTCTGGAACCAAACAAGCTGCTCAAGGACGGGCACCTGCGAATCGTGCGACAACTTGCCTTCGGAGGGCTGTCGGCTATTTATCTCGCCCAGAAGGATGAGCGAGCCCTGGTCGTGGTCAAGGAAGCAGTCGTGCCGGCAGGAGCCGACAGCCAGGCAAAGGCCAAAGCGCTAGAGCTGTTCGAGCGCGAGGCAGAGCTTTTGGAGAGGCTCAAGCACGAGCAGATCGCCAAAGTTCTCGAGCACTTCCAGGAAGAGGGGCGCAATTACCTTTTGCTTGAATATATTCACGGACAGGATCTGCGCCAGTTTGTGAAACAAAATGGGCCACAGCTGGAAGCGAGAGTGCTCACCTGGATTGAAGAGATAACAGACATTCTGGAATATTTGCACGGGCAAGATCCACCAATTATCCACAGGGATCTGACGCCCGACAATCTGGTTTTGAAGGACGACGGCAGGATAACGCTTATTGACTTTGGCGCTGCCAATGAGTTTGTCGGCACAGCTACAGGAACCCTGGTCGGCAAGCAGTCCTACATCGCCCCGGAGCAGTTCCGCGGCAAAGCCAGCACTGCCTCCGACCTCTACGCTCTGGGAGCCACAGTCTATTTCCTTTTGACAGGCGAAGATCCAGAGGCGCTCTGCCAAGCCACTCTCGACGGCAAGGCAGATGTCACGCCTGGCCTCAGGGAGATTGTCAGTGGTTTGACGGCAATGGACGCGGAAAAGCGCCTACAGCCAGCAAGCAAGGTAAAGCAGATGATAAGCCAGATCATAGATACAAGCGCCCCGACAGCCGGCCAGGCGCAGGTAATTTAGGACAACCGCTCATGAGTTCTACGGTAAACAACGAAAACCATGACAAACAGCTGCCTGAGCGAGCTCCTTCCGGCAGGCAGCTCTTTAATCCCCAGCAACCTGGCGGCACACTCATTCAGTACCGCCCCTTCTGCAGCGCCGAAAGAT
>CAYPBX010000471.1:0-2908 GCA_964409075.1 uncultured Candidatus Obscuribacterales bacterium | reverse complement strand
GGTATTACAGATTACCCAACGACAGGCAGCGGACTGTCTACATTCGATATGACGATGCCGACCGGCGCGACTCGCAGGACCTCCTGCTTATGACTGTGACAGCACCAGACGGAAAGCAGGTGCCGCTTGCCAGCGTGGCTCACCTTGAGTACAGGCGAGCGCCAAATTTAATCAACCACGACCAGATGAGACGAGCAGTCACAGTGATGGGCTTCTACCGGATGGGTGAGCCGCCCACGATGGACCTGGCGATGGAGGTGATGATGAAGGCGATGGCGAAACTAAATTGGCCGCCGGGATACTCAATAGAGATGCGCGGAGACATGACCCAGATGATGGACTCGTTTGCCAGACTCTTTGTCGGGTTGACCTTGGCCGTGCTCTTCATTCTTCTGGTTCTGATCGCGCAGTTTCGCGGGTTTCTGCAGCCGCTGCAGATGATCTTCTCGCTGCCCCTGGAGCTGTCGGGCGTCTTTTTCGCCCTCTGGCTTGCCCATCAGACGTTCTCCAGCGTCTCAATCATGGCCGTAATTGTCTTGACCGGCATGGACATTACAACCGCTATCCTGCTTATCGATCATATTTTGCGCTACAGAAGGGAAGGGATGCCGCGGGATGAGGCGATCATCAGGGCTTGTCCGGAGCGCCTGAGGCCGATCCTTATGACATCCACAATCACCATTCTTGTTATGATCCCGGTAGCCTTTTTTCCTAAGTCAGGCATCGATGCCTATGCACCTCTTGGGACGGTAATTATAGGGGGATTGATTGTCGGGACTATTTTGAGCCTCTTCGACATTCCCATCATGCATGCTTACGTGGATGACTTCGCGAACTGGCTGGGGCGGAGAAGAGCATGACCAGAAGTGCTCAGAAAAGTGACAAATTCGAGATCGCAAGACGCTGGTGGACGGTGACCGCCGTGCAGATATTTGTGGGAATCGTGGGTGTTTCGGTGATTTACTTTGTGTCGGGGCGAGAGCCCGAGGCAAAGCGGATACAGGCAGCGAGGTTGGACACGAAGCTGGAGCAGACCATTCGCGCTCCTTCCGTCTCTTTCATTCTCAGCGCGAAGGAGGAGCTTGACTTGTCAGACGACCAGATAAGAGAGCTGACGAGACTTGCCACGGAGGAAACTCGCGAGATGAAGCCTGTTGACGAGGCGCTGGAAAAGGCCGAAAATGATTTCAGCGCCTTCATGAGTACAAGAGGCAGGAGACGAAGCTCTGTCGAAGAGATCATGTCAGAAGGGCGCTCAATGTCTGAGATCGGGCGCCGCAAAAGACTCATCCGGCAACGTCATTCAAACCAAGCGCTGTCTGTTTTGAACGGAGTACAGAGACAAAGAGTCCTCCAGCTGGCTCAAGATCCCAGAAGCGGTGGTAATCATTTAATGCGCGGAGAGAGAATATGAGGATGCGCTCAATCCACCTGCTAGCGACACTGGCGCTTTTATCTACGTCACTAGCAAGCGCCGAGGAGCTGAAGCCCGAGATCAAAGATCCGTCAAAAAGCAGACCGCTTGCGCACACATCCAGCAAGGAGGTCCTAACCGCCAATCCGATTCGGCTGAAAGTCTCCAAGAATGACTTATCCTCTGACCTACCCGGACTGGACAAGCCTATTGGCGTGAACGAGGCAGTTGAGGTCGGGCTCAAGAATAATCTGGATTTCCTTGCAGCAAAAGAGAGTTGGTTGTCCTCAAAATATCTCGCCAGAGCTGCGCTTGCGAAGTTCGGCCCGCGGGCGTCTTTCGACATGTTCTACGCCAACTCGAGCCTGGATCAAATGCTCTTCTTCATGAACTGGGGGGAGGTTGCCTCCGCGCCGATGCAGCCAATAGTCAGGGGAAACTCTTTCTACACATTGTTTGCGGGATATCAGCCGCTGTTCACCGGCGGGCGGCTGCTGGGAAACTACAAGGGAGCACGGGCCGCAGAGCGACAGTCGTTAGCGGTGTATCTAGCAAACAGGATTAAGGCAGCGCTCAAGGTAAAGGAAGCCTACTGGAAGGCAGCCTGGGAACTGGCGAAGTTGCAGGTCGGCGAGGATTACGCGCGATACCGGCAGTGGAGCGTGAAGCTGATGCAGGCTCGCCTCAAGGAAGGCAAAGTGCCCAAAGCGGATGTGTTGCGGGAAGAGACTGAATTATCCAAGGCGCGGCAGATAGTAAACAATGGCTACCGTGACTACAATGAAGCGCTGCTCGAGTTGAAAGTCGCTCTCGGTGTGAGCATTGGAGCGACAGTCGATCTCAGGGACACTTTGGAGTACGCAGAGATTGCGCATGGCTATGAGCATTATCTGGGTGAAGCTAGAGTGAATAGACCTGCGATCATGCAGGCGGATGAGCAGGTCAAGCAGATGCGAGCCAAATACATGCAGGCGCGCAGCAAGTATCTGCCTCAAGTCGGACTCTACGGGCTCGTCTCCAACGCCTCCGGGCACATACCTGGAATCGAGCGCTCTGTGGAAGGTCGCTGGGGAGGTACGGTAGGCATTATTAGCGGCGTGACGCTGTTCGACTCAGGAGAGCGGCTGAATGAGCTGAGAGCCGCCAGAGCAGCTGTCAGGCAAGCAGAAATAGAACGGAAGAACGTTCATTTGAACGTCGCCAAAGAAGTATCGACAGCCTGGATAGATCTCGACCTGGCAAGACGAAACGTTGCCCTTGCTGAAGCTGAGGTAACTTCTGCAAAAGAAGATGAGAGGCTGTACTACAGACGCTATCTGGTGGGCAAGGCGATCGAGCTTGACTACTTCGTATCCGGAGTTCGCTATTTCGAAGCGCGACTTTCGCTTGTCAAGGCCATCTATGAGTACCGCCTGGCAGAGGCCAGCCTGGTGTGGGCTTCCGGCGCTGTTTAGATACAGATTTACTGTCCTTTGTTACTCGGGAGTGGTGGCC
>CAYPBX010000470.1:0-2910 GCA_964409075.1 uncultured Candidatus Obscuribacterales bacterium | reverse complement strand
CTCCTGGACAATGAGCAATCGCAGCGGGTGGTCGACTTCCTATCGGGAGCTACTCACGCAATCGACGGGCACCAGCAACGGATCGGGGACGGCGTTTTCCTGTTTGCTCCGGCATCGGTGGTAATCAGCTCGGAGCCAAGCTCATCCAAAGCAATCAAGGACGCCTTCTGGACCAGCGTGAGCACGTAGGTTTGTACCGGCGCTAGGTGACCACAGGCGCGGAGCAGGCGAGGCAGGGACAGCAGAGCGCTTATTTATAAACTAAAAAGAACCTTTGAACCAGGCTTCCGGGTCGGTGGCTACATTGTTTACATAAAGCCCGAAATGCAGATGAGGGCCGCTACACCTGCCAGTATTGCCGACTGCCCCGATGACATCGCCACCCTTCACCTCCTGGCCCTCTTGCACCAGCACCTTCTGCAGGTGAATGTAAATTGTCACCACGCTCTGCCCGTGATCGATCACAACCGTGTTTCCATTGAGGCGCCAGCCGGTCCTGGCGAGAACCACTCTCCCTGGTGCAGGAGCCATGACCCTGGTTCCCTGGGAAGCAGCATAATCAACCCCTGTATGGAAATAATCGTTGAGAAGCCGTCCATTCACTACTCTTCTCATGCCGAAGGAAGCTGAAAGCCTGCCCTCGCACGGCCTGAGAAACGGGCCCTGCCACAGCCGGACTGCCGAAAGCGACTCCTTTGCTCGGTCAATCGCCTCCCTCTCCCCCGGTGAGGGAATGAAGCTGTCTTTGGACTTGGGCAAGCGCAGGTGCTGCACAGGAAACCGGACTGAGGCAACAGTCATCTCCTCGGCAGCACCAGCTGAGCTGACCGAATATATTCCCGGCTTCAAATCAGCCGGTGCTGCCAATAGTGCCCGCCAGCTGTTCCCAGATGCATCAGACGGGTCCGGGAATAACCTTGCCGTCTGCCCGTTGAAGCGGATCGAGGTTGGTCTGCAAGTCTCCGGCAGAAGAGGATCATCGACCCAGACCCGGACCTCAAAGGTTTGTCCCTGCTTGACGTGAGTCTCTGAAAGCTTAATCCTAACCCTGTCAGCTTTCGCCAACGTATAGCTGGCCAGAACGATGAGCAAAAGCACCACAGCCGGATGAGCCAGGCTGATCCCGGAGCAGAAGCGCTGGCGACCGCCTATGATGCCTCTCCGGCGTATTTCTCGATCGCTTCTTGCAGCTTGGTTATCTTATCTGCTTCCAGGGGAATGGCAATACCCTTTTTCGTTGGTTTCATCTCGTTATCATTGGTATCTTTGTACCATTCCCTGATATGCAGGTACTTCTTGCCCTGGTACTCACCTACATAGACGTCGATCGTCTCTCCACGTGACTTTGTATGAATAGTTTCTCGGTCGTTCAACGCGCGCTCCTCCATCTGGGGCAACTTTTTATATATATGCCAATTTTGTATAAGTATAAATACAGATCAATAACTTGTAATAAAAAACTTTATGTTCCAGATTCAGTTATCCTGCTACCTTGACAATTTGTTACTATCTCAGCAGCGCGGGCTCAACCGGCTAGTCATTGCCGAGCCGGCGCATGGCAGCTCTTGAATATGACACGCTTTGTTGATCTGGTTGACATAAAGGTACGCTCCGGGGACGGGGGTGATGGGCTGGTAGCCTGGCGCCGCGAGAAGTATGAGCCTTCCGGCGGACCGGCCGGAGGTGACGGCGGAGCCGGCGGTCATGTAATCCTGATCGCATCTGCTCAGCTGGACACCCTGCTTGATTTCAAAATTCAAGGCGATTACAGCGCTCAAAGCGGACAGGCAGGTGGTCCAAAATGCAAAAACGGCAAAGCCGGGCAGGACCTTATTCTGAAGGTACCAGCAGGAACTGTAGTCCTGGATGCAGAGGATGGCCGTATCGTAGCCGATCTGCTCCTACCAGGAGAGGCAGTGACGGTAGCCTGCGGTGGGGCCGGCGGGCGCGGCAACGCAGCGCTTGCCAGCTCCACAGCCCGGGCACCGCATTTCTGCGAGCCCGGAAAGCCGGGGATCGCACGCCAGCTGCGATTAGAGCTAAAGCTGATCGCCGATGTCGGCATCACCGGACTGCCCAACGCCGGCAAATCAACTCTCCTGGCCGCCCTTACTGCTGGCCGTCCAAAGATAGCGGCTTATCCCTTCACTACTCTGGAGCCAAATCTAGGCGCTCTTAAGATCGCAGGCGGAAGCAGCATCATCATTGCCGATCTACCCGGATTGATCGAGGGCGCCTGTCAGGGCGCCGGGCTCGGTCGCCAGTTCTTGCGGCATAGCGAGCGAGTGAGGCTCTTAATCCATCTGGTCGACATCTCCCATGAAGACCCCGTTTCGGACATCTCGACCCTCGACCGGGAGCTGTCGGCCTACAGCAGCCGGCTTGCTGGTCTACCACAGCTTCTTGTGCTCAACAAAGAAGATCTGCTCTCCGGAGCGATCGGCAAGGCCGAAAAGATAGATGCAGTAAAGGCAATCGCCGGCAGGCGAGAGATTCTGGTCATATCGGGCAAAGAGGGCAGTGGGCTTGCAGCCCTCAAGCAGGCGATCGTAAACGGGCTCCAGTCCGAGTTCGGGAGCAAATTGTCACAGGCGGCGGTCGTCGACAGCAAGGCTCTCCAGGGAGAGGCAAGGAGCTTTGAGATTAAGCGGCGCAAAAACATCTTCACCGTCAAAGGCGATTACCCCGAGCGGCTCGCCAGGGTAACCAACCTCAAAGACCCGCAATCGGTCTGGCATTTCAATCGTAAGCTTAAATCGCAGGGTGTAATCAAAGCGCTTCACAATGCAGGCGCCAAACCCGGCAGCCAGGTTATTGTCGGCAGCGCCAGCTTCACCTTTGGCGAGAACCTCACTTAGACTCTTGCTGCTTCTCCCGCTCACCCCCTCCTGCCCCGCCTGCTTCTGCATC
>CAYPBX010000469.1:0-2913 GCA_964409075.1 uncultured Candidatus Obscuribacterales bacterium | reverse complement strand
AAGTAGACATGCTGCATGCAGCTCTGGCTATTGCTGTGAAAGGCGGGCTCGTCGCGACCATTGGTGGTGTGGCTCACGCTTTTGCGCCTGTGATTGCTGCTGCCGGCGGTGGGGCTATTGCCGGCGGAGCAGGTGGCCTCATCGGTGGCACAATCGGGCAGATTGTCTCCATTGCCGGGCTCATACTCTATCTGATACTGGGTGTCGTCCTGATTGCCGAGCTTGTTTATCTCTTGGTATTGAAAGCAATCCAGACGGCGCTCCTGACAGCCCAGTATATGTTTGCTCCTGTATTTCTTGTTTTTTTTGCCACACCGGACACGGAGAAGGTAGCCACCGGCTATGTACGCTCCTTTGTCGAGGTCAGCCTCTGGACCTTTGTCTGGGTCGGGCTCTTGAAGATTCTGGTCATCATGCTCTACTCCAGCTTCAACCCCTGGGGGAAGATTCTTCTGGCTGTTGGCATATTGCAGCTCATGATCCAGGTTCCCAGCTTTTTGGCCCGGGCTCAGATCAGCCCCATGTCGGATTTCATATCGGCAGGGATGATATCAGGAGGCATATTGAAGGGCTTTCAGGCGCTGGGTGCAGCAGCCAAGTTCCGCACCGGCCAGGCCTTCGATTACCTCTTCAACCAGCAGTATGCAGCGCGTGGCATCCAGCAGTCACGTGGCGCTGATCTGGACAACCTCCCCGACCAGGCAGCAGATCCTGAGCTGCTCGAGCGGGTGCGCGCTGCCGCTCGAGGGGAGCTACCCAGGCGACCGGACGGTCCTGGCGATGGTCTGGGTGATCGTGTCCCCATCCCGGATGGTGGCCCCGGACCTCTAAATCCTGGTCACACACTTCACATGCCCGAGAACCGCGAGACGCAGGAGGAGAAGCAACGCCGGCTCGCAGCCGAGCGTGAGGCCAGGGCAAGAGAGCTGGCGAGAACAGGCGCTCCCCCGGACCCGACCCGCCCGCCTGCGGGGAACCTGCCCGATGGCTCGCCAGTGCCACCACCTGATGCACCGGAGCTGGCAACACCAGTTGGTCCTGGAGCAGCCAATGTAGTACCTGGTGCGGTCAGGGGGGCAGTCGCAAGTGCCATCGCTGGCCCGCTCTCATCACCTGAGTCCGGGCGCAGTGTTGATCCGACCACCACCCAGGTTCCAGAGCAGCTGCAGGCAGAGGAGCTTGCCGGGCAAAGACAACCTGACGCCAGAGTCCCTGGCAGCAGACAGCAGGTTCCAGCAGGGCCACGACCCGACGCGAGGGCAGCCGAGACGGCACAGCAGCTGCATCAGGTACCTGACCGGCCCTTGACGCCGGCCGAGCAGCTACACGCACGGGCTGCCGAGGCTGTAGAACCTCATATCCACAGCCCGGAGGAAGGCACCAATGAGAAACCGCCGTCAGAGATTGTAAATCCGATCGACCGGGCCAACCAAGCCTACTATCGCAATGTAGAGACCAAGATTCTCGTCGGGGATGCCATGCGTTACAACGGTGTCACCATGGGCTATTCAAACGACGGAAAGAACAGGATTTTAGGAGACGGCGCCGGGAACGTACGCCATGTGCAGGCTCGCAAAGGAGCTTCACCTGAGGAGGTGGCGCATCTCCTTTTGGCTGGCGGCTTCACGCGCCTCTTCCATTCCGATTCGGTGGCATTTGATGCTGCCCGGCAGTCGGCAATTGACGCGGGCGAGGACGAGCCAGATGGGCTGGTCGAGCGCATGGGTGCCGGCTGGATGGCCTTCAGCGGACATAGCTTCAAGCAAACTGCCCGTGCCAAGCAGCGTTTTGCCCGTTCGCTCTTTCAACATGCAGCGCTCGGCTCGCAGTCCTACATCAACGGGGAGAAAGGCAATGCTTACACAGATTATCTGCGCGGGCGCTTCGGTGAGCGCACCGCTGCGACTGATGTGGAGGATGTGCACATTCTGACTGACGCAGGCAGCCCAGATTCGCCGCTCAACTGGGTGCACGTCCCTGCCACCATGGCAGCCATAAACAGTGGTAACCCAATCAGCTCACCGGTGCGGGCCGCTTCAGCCAACCCCCATGTCTTGCGGCTGCCGGCCTGGCAGAAGACCACAGCCATACCAGCGGTAGCGTCGATTGCAACAAGCATGGCACGGGAGGAGCTGGTTGCGGCCGGGTACAACCCGCACGAGATACCGAATGCGGTTCTGGCGGCTGCCGTCGGGCGCATTGCACCTTCGCTGCCGGCTACTGTTGTCGAGTCGGCTGTCGCCATTCAGTTGGCCTCATCCGGGCATGATGTCAATTACGACACTGTAATGTCGACAGCGCGTGTGGTTGAGGCCGCCCGCCTGAGCGGCAAGCAGATCGACCCGGCGGCTGCCTACAAGTCTTTGCGAAACGGGGCCGATATCATGGCAGCAGCATCTGGCTATTCAGTTGCCGGTCATGCTGTGCAGCATGTCATAGCTGAGCATGCGCCGGGGCCAGTTTACGGGCAGCCGGTAGGGAGCGATCCTGTACATCACCTCTCAAGCGCGAGCGTGCCACTTGCGCCATCGGGAGCAGGGGGGGTGAGCCCGCCGGTGCAACATGTAAGCGTGGTTGGCCCTGCTCAGCCGCTCGAGCCAGATGCCAGCTCTCAATTCATCATCAGAGATGCAGGTGGTCAGAACGTTGGACACCAGCCACCACAACAGATAATTGCCGATGTAGTCTCATCCGGTCCGGCAGGGCAGCAAAGCCCGCCACCTCCAGGAGTAGTGGATGATCTGGTACGCAGGGAGATTGGTAGCGACAGGAGCGGAGTACAGGATGTCTGGGTGGATGTCCGTCCAGCAGGCGACCACTCAGGCAGCCCGCCACCGGTTGAGCGGGTGGACGTTGATCTGCCGCGGGATTCCGCCGGCGACAGCCGGCAGGATGTCCGCGTCGATATTAGCG
>CAYPBX010000468.1:0-2916 GCA_964409075.1 uncultured Candidatus Obscuribacterales bacterium | reverse complement strand
CATACGAGATCATGCCTAGTCTCGTGGACTCGGAGATGTGTATAAGAGACAGACCTGAAGGAGAGCGGCATGGAGCTGCCCGATACCAAAGCAACACCCTTGCACTTGAAGGAGCTCACCCAGGCAATTGCCCGGGGCATACTGAGCTCCACGACAGCCAAGCAGGTGCTGGTCGAGATCCTCGAAAGCGGGCACTCGGTAGCAGAGATAATAGAAAGGAAGGGGTTGGCGCAAATTTGCGACGAAGCATCTTTGCGTGCCACAATCGAAAGGGTTTTGGCAGACAACCCCGACCAGCTTGCCCAGCTCCGTCAGGGCAGAACAAAACTCAAGCAGTACTTCTTGGGACAGATAATGAAAGCCACTGCCGGCAAGGCAAACCCCAGACTGGTCAACAAGCTCCTGGAGGAATTCCTGGCAGGCTAATCGGCAGAGGTGCCCGGAGACGCAGCTCGCTAAGTTCATGGTACTCAACCAGCATGACCCTTGAATTGGACAACCCGGCAGATCGCACCGCAGAGGTCCCGCGGAGTGGAGGCATAAAAGCGCTAGCTGTGATTCTTGCTTTAGGGCTCTTGCAACCTCTGCACGCCTACAAATGGAAAGGGCACCGGGGCTACTTCGTGCCCCTGGTTCTCATCTCCCCCTTAGAGGACAATATAGCTTACACGCCGGTAGGACATGGCCTGGTTACTTCAAAGGCTGGTTTCAGGCGGCATCCTATAACCGGCAGGCACAGCTTTCACAGTGGGGTCGACCTGGATGCAAGGCTCAACGACAAGGTCTACAATCTGCTTGACGGGATTGTCACCCATGTTGGCTGGCGAGGCAATCTTGGGTTAGCGGTTGAGATATATCATCCCTATCCCAACATCCTTACCATCTGCGGACACCTGAACGCTTACAGCGTCCGTCCTGGAGAGTGGGTTCAGCGAGGACGTGTTATCGGGTACGCCGGCTCGACCGGACGCTCCACAGGCGTGCACGTGCACTACACCGTCAAACGGTATGACACCAGGGAGTACATCGATCCGATCGCCTTCCTGCGCATGCTGCCGCAGTATACCGTTGCCCTTCAATCTGCCAGGGCCCGCGCTCTTGCTCGGCGAAACGTGGATGCCTTCAAGAAGGCCCCGCTCAGAGCCGACGAAGAAGAGTTGGACAAGCCTGCTGGCGATGCGCAACCACCCGACCCGGACCTGTCCGATATTTGAGCATCAGTTTACAAGGTAGAGATTGCCGTCCTGACTGCCTATGCAGACACCTGAAGCTGACACGGCCGGGGAGCTGACTATAGGTCTTTGCGTCTGGTACTTCCACTGGATAGCACCGTTTTTTAGATTTATGGCGTACAGGTTGGCATCGGAGCTGCCAACAAAGATCATCTGCCCGGCAATAGCCGGAGAGGAGGAGAGAAGCGGCACCGGGCTTCCTAACTTGGTCTTCCAGAGGAGCTTGCCTGTGCTGGAATTCAAGCAATAAAGATGCAGGTCATCATTCCCAGCCAGCACCTTTCCTGCCGTGCCGGCCGGCGAGATGGAGAAGCTCTCAGAGGCTGTGAATGTCCAGCGTGTTGCACCGGTTGCTGCATCGAGCGCATAAAACTTCTTGTCCCAGCTGCCAAAGTAAACCGTACCATCCATAATCATAGGTGAGGCAAAAATCTTTCCGCCTGTCCTATACTTCCAGCGCTCGGCGCCATCGGCAGCGGACAGCGCATACACGTGGCCTCCGTGCGCGCTTACATAGACCGTATCGCCTGACAGTGCCGGCGAAGAGGTGATGCGCCCATCGCACTGATATCGCCAGGCGAGAGTACCAGTTGCAGCATCCACAGCATAAAGGCTCCCGTCCCAGCTGCCCGCCAAGACACCTCCAGCATAGAAAACTGGTGAGGAAGAGATCTTTCCGCCGGCCTGAAATGTCCATTTCAAAGCACCCCCGGCTGCATCCACAGCATACAAAGCGTTGTCCTCACCCCCGATGTAGACTGTGCCTGAGTAAACCAGTGGTGATGATTTGAGCTGCCCGCCCAGCCTTGTGCGCCAGAGCATCTTCCCTGTCTTCTCGTCAATCGCGTAGAGGTAATTGTCATCAGAGCCCACATAGACAACACCCTGATAGATGGCAGGCGAGGAGTCGATCTTGCCTTCAGCCGGAAAAAGCCATTTGAGCTTTCCGGAGGCGGCGTAGGGCAACTCTTGAAAGATTGCTCCGGTATGAGCGGGATTCTGATGAAACATCGGCCAATTGCTGCTTGCCGCTGGAATCTGCGAACCGCTGGCAGAAATAATGCTCCCGCCTGGGAGATAGACACCAGCAAAGAAAATGAGTGTCAGAAAAGCCCCAACTCTCGACGCCAGCCAGTATCTTCGACAATTCTTCATTTCAGCGCTCCAGCCTTATCCAAATTCCACAGATCCACATTATATATAGGCTTCTTAACCTGGAGCCTCTCGGCAGCCAGTGCTGCTTTCTGCTCCAAACAAGCCTTCTCACATTGCCAGTATATATACCCGACCAGGGCCGAGCAGCCCGAACATAAGCGCTGGTACGGCTTTCGACAGATCAGCCTTTTGCGGCGATGGTAGTGCCCCTTCCTGCAAGTACGTGGATATCATACTTTGGCAGAAATGAAGCGACAGAAAAATTCACGAATTTCAGTCAGAATCTATTGTCTATTCCAAATGCGAGTGATATTATCCCTGGCTGTGGGTTGGAATGGGCGTTTTCATAAGGAGGAAACGTATGAACCGAGCTGAGCTCGTTGATTCTGTAGCAGAAGCTACAGGGCAACCCAAGTCCGACATAACAAGAACTCTGTCGGCATTTGTCCACACCATCACCGGTGCACTCCCCAAAGGTGACAAGGTTACCCTTGTAGGCATTGGCACTTTCGAGCGCCGGAATCGCAAA
>CAYPBX010000467.1:0-2920 GCA_964409075.1 uncultured Candidatus Obscuribacterales bacterium | reverse complement strand
GTGCCTTCCTTAGCGCTTCTCTTCTGCCTAGCCACCGGCACAGAAGCACATAGCCACAGCCCAGGGACAAGCTGGGCGAAACTTATGATTCAAGGCAGGGAGGCTGATAACAATGGTGATTACGGGGGGGCCGTTGCTCTATTTGAAGAGGCGCTCAGCCAGGCCCAATCCTTTTCAGATGAAGATCCGAGGCTGACTATCTCGTTAAACAGGCTTAGTGACGTTTATCTCAAGAACGGTAACCCCGAGAAAGCTCTGCCTGTTCTAGAACGTGCGCGATCGATCCTGGAGCAGGTGAGCCCCAAACACCCGGAGCTGACCCGCTGCCTTTTCAGGCTCGCACGAGCAAAAATGGGGTTGAGCCGGTACGAGGAAGCGGACCAGCTGTTTGGAGAAGCGCTCAAGTCCTATGCACCGGAAGCCTACGCCAGCTGGGATGGTGACTACGAGATCCTCATCTACTGGTCGCGTAACTGTTATCTAAAAGGAGACCTTGCTGCCGAAGAGAGGATTGCCAGACAGCTCGTCAGATGCGTGGAGCAAAGGTCAACTTGCGCGGCCTTCAAGAGGGCAGAGGCATATTTAGCTCTGGCCAATAGCTGCCTGCATGGCCAGAAATACCGGCTGGCAAAGGACTATTACAAGAGAGCGCTGACAATCTACAGTGAGGCGCTCGACTCTGAGTCGAAGAGAAAGTACATTCAAGCTAGGCTCGCCATTATTGAGAGCAGAACCGCACCAGCTAGAGCAAAATCTACTGCCGGCCGACGTGGTCAGAGACGTTAATATCACTGTCTCAGCCGGCTTTTCGGCTCAGGTTAGAGGCATTTCTCTGACAGCGGAGTTCATAAAGCTGCTCTAGAACAGTCCCTATCCCCTCAAGTAAATGCCATAGCTTGGCAAGCTGACCAGCAGTTGTCGGATCGCCCCCTTTGAGAACCTTCAGGACCGTTAGATAAGCATCTAATGAAAGAAGATTTCCGCTCTCATCGAATAGCATCATCACCAACTTCTCGCTGCCGCAAGGTCCATTCATCAAACGCAACGCTTCCCGTCCGTTCGTTGATCTCCAGAAGGAAAGGAGGCTACTTTCCAGGACAGCGATCTGAGCCGTTAGATCTTGTGCCAACTCGGTGAGATCAACCAACTGCAGGTAGTTCGTGCTGACACCAGCGCCTCTGGCACCGCTGGACTGCCTGGCTGCGGGAGTCGGTACAAGCAACAATTTTGCAGCGACCTCGCTATTCCGACTAGATCCCGTCATGTCTGCCTTCCTCCTGTCCATTGCCTGCGCTCACCTGCCTTGGCTGTCCTTACCGGAGACTAGCCTCCGGATCGCCGTAGCGCCCGCCTTAGTTGAGCTTCCGCCACCGACACCTACAGTTTGAGGCACCTGTCTAACTAAATTCTGACCGGGGCGGGAACTGCAGCCGGAGTGCAGAAGATCAAGACAGCTTCATATTTCTTCACAGCCACCAGAAGCGCGACTGGCAACATGTTTGATAGGGATTATAGGGACAAGAGAAGACTGGAGAGGAAGTTGCTGGCAGCTTTCAGGCATGGCGAAGGTTCTCATCGTCGAGGATGACAGCGCCCTGTCAAAGTCAATCGAGGATTGGCTGAAGCGCGAGCGCTTCACTGTCGAATGCGCCGCAACAGGTGGAGATGCGCTGCATTTCCTCTCCGCCTACGACTACGACGTCATAATCCTGGACTGGGAGCTGCCGGAAACAAAGGGTATCGAGGTGCTCAGGCAGTTTCGCAATCATGGCGGCACGACGCCGATTCTGATGTTAACCGCACGAAAGACTGTAGGCGAGAAGGAGGAGGGCTTCGCATCTGGAGCGGATGATTACCTGACAAAGCCGTTCGAGCCCAGGGAGCTGTTGGCCAGGTTGCGCGCGCTGCTGCGCCGTCCGGCTGCCTATACCGGCTCTGTGCTTACCGCCCGCCATGTCACCCTCGATACCAAAAACGGCAAGTGCACCGTGAACAGGGCAGAGATTGTGCTCCAGCCTCTCGAGTTTGCTTTGCTGGAGTACTTCCTGCGCCACCCGGAGCGAATATTCAGCACGGAGCATCTCCTGCGTCGAGTCTGGGATGCCGATGCTGCCGTTTCTGCCGATTCCATATATACCTGCATTCGCCGGCTGCGCAAAAAGCTCGATCTAGAAGATGAGCCGTCACTCATCGCAACGGTACACAGCGTGGGCTACAAGCTCAACCTGGCAGTCCAAGGCGATTGAGCATTACAATCGGGGCTCACCTGTCAGGCCGATCATAAGTAAATGGTTGTGTCGTGCGGCTTCTCCGGCCATACGATCCGCCAACGGCGTGTATTCCCTGGTAAGCAGCATCGGCTGAATACCCAGAACTATAACAAAAGCCGAGAGCACCGAAGCCACCAGGACCTCGCTGCGAGTCATGTCGGTCAAATGCTGCCTCCATTGCGGGCGCTCATTGTCGGACAGATGAACAATCCAGCCGGGCTCCTCCGGCTCGGGTCCATAGAAGAGCCGCTTCAGGAGCCAGAGCATATAACCAGCTGTCAAGATCACTCCGGTGCCAGCAATGATGATGCACGTGTGAACAAACTTTTGATCGACTGACACTATCGCAGATGTGAAGGAGCCATAGAATACTGTCACCTCGGCAACGAACCCCGACAGCCCTGGCAGTCCCAGGTTCGCCAGCGCTGCCAGCATCCAGAAATAGAAAATGAACGGCTGGCGCCGGGCAAGCCCACCACCGACCTCCTTAATGCTGCGGGTATGGCAGCGGTCGTATATGGTGCCGACCAGGAAGAAGAGAAGCGCTGATATAAGGCCGTGGCTGATCATCTGAAAAATGGCGCCATTCAATGCTGCAGCCGAGAGCGCACCAAGTCCCATGAGCACGAAGCCCATGTGGCTGACTGTCT
>CAYPBX010000466.1:0-2931 GCA_964409075.1 uncultured Candidatus Obscuribacterales bacterium | reverse complement strand
GTTGCCACTCTTGCTTCTGGCAAGCAGCCTGGCATACGTCGCCCTTTCACCTCGATTTGCCGAGAAGCGCTACAGCTCCTCGCTCTTCCGCCCGCACAAATATCCGGAAGGACAGTACGATCTGCTTTCGGTCGCATCCGTGCCCCGACAGGAGATCTTTTTCCCTGAGCCTGGCGGAGAGAAACTCCACGCCTGGTATTTCGCTCACGAAGGAGCCGAATATACAATCATGGTTAGCCACGGAAACACCGGTAACCTGACCCAGAGAGCTGGTCTGGCTGCTGCTTTGCTGGCTGCTCCTGCCTCGGTCTTTCTCTTTGACTATCGCGGCTATGGTCTTAGCACAGGTGAGCCATCGGTTGCTGGTATCGTTAGTGATGGCATCGCTGCTTATGATTATTTGGTTCAGTCCGGGCTCGCCGAGCCGGAGAAGATAGTTGCCTATGGAGAGTCGCTCGGAGCGGCTGTGGCTTGCCAGCTCTGCCTGAAAAGACCGCTGGCCGGACTTGTGCTTCAATCCGGCTTTACGACCTTGCGCGCAATCGGCTCCAAGCACCTGCCCTGGGTGAGAATCTATCCGGACTGGCTCTTCCCTCGCCCAGAGTTGGACAATCTGACAGCGCTGGCCAGGCCGCACCCGCCGCTTTCAATTCTGCACGGGGCTCTCGACAAGGTAGTGCCTGTCGAGCATGCGCACAGCCTCTATGAATCAGCAAGCGAACCCAAGTCGCTTTTTCTTTTTTCTGAATGTGGGCACGCTGACTTTACAGATAAGCAGCCAGAGATGTTTGAGCGCTGCTTGAGGAAGCTTATCTTTGATCTTGCTTGATTGCTTTGTAGCTTTACAATTTCAGCTAGTTATGTAACGGAAGGCTCGAAGCTTGCCCTATTTCTCTTCAATCGGCTCTACGCGTGCTGAGATCCGGCAATTGGATATTGCCGCAAGCCGGACCGGTGATCTGTTCTGATCTTCGCTCGGGCGACAGCCACATTCGGCTGATACTACTTCTGCACTGCCCTCCCTGACCGCACGTGCGACTCGGGGATTTTTGCATGCCTGGTAGGTAGCAGGATGGCTGCTGTCCGCACCATTTCGAACAGGTCCTGCAGTCAAGCGGCTTCCGGTGACTCGACCTGCTCCGATGGAATCGGGTCGACCGTTGCCGGAGTGAACTTTGAATGGATGGACTCCTCGTGCATCCAGCCAACCAGGCCAAGGCTCTTCATAACTCTGATCATGAGCCAAGACGGATCAATCTCGAATCGCTTGAAGCCACTGCGGGCCGATCCCGGAAAGGCGTGATGGTTGTTGTGCCAGCCTTCTCCGGCCGTCAAAAGAGCTACCCACCATACGTTCACGCTGTCATCGCCGGTCGAATAACTTTTGTAACCCAGCTTCGGAAGGTGGCATACGACATTCAAGAGCAAGGGAACCTGCTGAACAGTCACCGCCGCAGCCAGGCTGGCAAGCGCTACCAGCCATCCGAAACAGAGCAGCAGAACGACTCTGAAACCGAGACCAATTGCCACCACCAGCGCGTAGGACCGATACCAACGTCCGTCCTGTTCGAGCCAGCGGTACAGCCTGTCTTTGAGCAGGTCCTTGCCCTGGGCTGCCGGATCAATGTGCTCGGGATAGCGAGCATGGAACATCCAGCCATTGAATGCGTGCAGCCAACCGAAGCGTGGGGAGTGCGGATCTAGCGGCTGATCCGTATATCGATGATGAGCCCGGTGCATGGTCGCCCACCAGATGGGAGAGCCTTCGAAAGCCAGGTACCCGCTCATAACCCAGAAGTATTCGACGAGTTTGTGACATCGGAATGCGCGATGGGAAAGCAGGCGATGGTAACCGATTGTCACGCCCATCATGTGCCAGGCATAGAACAGTAGAAATAAGAGGACGAATTCAATCATGTTAACTTCCTGTGCACGCCGCACGTGCATTAGGTTAGGAGGCAGACGCATCCCGGGCGGTGCCCCGGACTGTCCTGCCAGGACGCTGTCCTGATACTGAATTTGATACCGAACGACTTACCGATATAAGGCTGATTCCGGTCTACCGCGACGACTATCCTGACTGACGTCGCATTCCTGGAGAAACCTGTCCGACCACTTGCCGTTCATGAGCATGTCGAAGAATTCCTCGAGCGTCTCCGGCACTTCAGCTACCTTGAGCAACCGTTTGTTGTCCTCGTCCGTGCCGGAGAACTGATTCCAGACGAGCCTGTCCACCTCCCTGCCCTGCCTGTTGTAGAAGCTCAGCAATGCCAGCCCGACCTCCTTAGAGACCGTTTCCTTGTCTTCGACCTGCCAGTCTCTCAAGACAGTCCTACCCACTCCAATTGCATAGTAGGCACGTTCTTTCTCATACTTGGGCTCATTTATGAAGAATGCCCAGGAGGTTTCGTCTACGTTGTTGACATAGACTTCGCTCCTGATTTCAAACAGTCTTCCAGAGACCGAAGTAAAGGCCGTGGGACCGAACCCCGAACTCATCAGGTGAATCTCCAGCACCCGCATAATATGCGCATTGAAGCTAACCCCTTTGTTGTCGGCCTGAATCTGCAGCTGCTTCCTATACTCCTCCGGTATACGCAGGCTTATATTCTTGGTTTTGATTCGGTCTCTGTTCATCTTGTAGCCGCGTGAATACATTTTGTAGTTACACGGCTATCTTAGCACAGAGTCCGGCAAAAAAGTCCGATGAGCGAGGATTTAATCGTCAGCACGGGTACATAAGTTAAATAAGGGCGATGCTGCAGGCAGGAGGGAGATATGCCAGGGAACACAGCCGACAATGGCGCGGGCCCAGCTGGCCTCAAGGCTCGGGAGCGCTGGAGTCTAAGGAAGCGCAAGCCGTTAGACATTAAGGACCTGGACCATTGCGAAGAGACTGATGCCGAGTCCATGAAAATAGATGTGGGCGGC
>CAYPBX010000465.1:0-2936 GCA_964409075.1 uncultured Candidatus Obscuribacterales bacterium | reverse complement strand
ATCATGCCTAGTCTCGTGGGCTCGGAGATGTGTATAAGAGACAGCCACAAAGGGCTCATGGGCCCGCCAGGGGCGGGCCTTTTGTATGTAAGCCCCGAGGTGGAGATCGAGCCTCTGGTAGCCGGCGGTACTGGCTCTGCCTCAGAAGACCTGGAGATGCCTGGCGCTTATCCTGATCACCTGGAGGCCGGCACCTTGCCGGGGCCAGCCATAGCCGGTCTGGCAGCTGGCATTGAGTGGGTTAAGGCGCAGGGACTGGCGAAGATAAGGAATCACAAAGATGCTCTTTGTGATTCCTTTCTGGACTGGGCAGAGAAGAATGAAGCTATCAAAGTGTACGGGGGGCGACGAACCTCTGGGGCTTTGCGCACGGGCGTAATCTCCTTTTCCTTAAACGGCGTGGCACCGGCGGTGGTGGCAGACGAGCTGGATCGCCGCTGGGGCGTTGCCGTGCGGGCAGGGCTGCATTGTGCCGCGCTGGCTCACCACAGCCTGGGTACCCTATCTGACGGACTGGTAAGGGTCAGCTTCGGCTGTTTCAACAGCCAGGCTGATGTGGAGAGGTTAACCAAAGCCCTGGAGTCGCTCAGTCGCACTGTCTCAGGGATCTCCAGCTAAAATCTTCTTGACAAACCAGCCTCCTCGTAGGATGCTTGGAGAGCACTAATCCAGGGGCTTTTGCTTCCCAGCGGGCGACTGAGTTCAAAGGAGAGCCAAGCGTTTTTTGCCGGCGGCCCGTGCACAAGGATTGGTGTGTTATGGAAGACTTTTCAGTTACAGGTAATCCACGCCAGGATCTCCCTATCCCTGGTGTGCTGGATGATGTGCGCACGGAGGCTTATCAGCCGCCTGCTTTGCATCCCGCATCTAAAGAGCAAGTGTCGGACTCTGGTGAGGCCGCTGGCGAGCCGGCTCGGCCTGGGCAAGCGGATAGGCCGGAGGTTGATGAAAGGGAGCGCCCGCGGCGGCCTCTACAGAGACTGCGCGACCGGCTGCGAGATCCGCAAAGACAGGAGCAGCGGCGGCAGACTATCATGAGGCTCATCGACGGTATCGCCGGTGAGGCGATGCAGGGTCAGGGCCTGGATGGTTTCTTCGCCAAGTACAAGCAGTTTCGCCAGCTGGCGCCTACAGTCACGGCGCTCCTGAATACTCTGCAGGATGTGCAGAGCGTCAATCTCGGGGTCAACAGAGACGGGCAATTGTCGCTTACGATTACACGCGGAAGCGACGCGACGATACCTGTAAACCAGCAGCAGAAAGGCGTTAACGTCAAGTCTGTATCGCTTGCCAAAGAGCTCTCCTTCAACATCACCAATGGAGAGCGTGGTATTCGCCTTGAGAACATAAAGGGGGTGAAGGTAAACGCTTCGGTCGTGGGGGTAGATACCACGGTCGAGCTATCGTCTGCGGGCGTTGAAAGGAACGACAAGGGCGAGCTTATGTTGCGGGCAGGAATTCGCAACCCGCTTCTGCCAAACACGGAAATTCCGATTCTTGTTCCGCTGCGCCCGCCTGCGAATAGCGAAAGAAACAGATAAGTGCTAAGGGCGACGCATGACGCCCTTCCTTTAAGGACTGCCTCGAGCGGTCTTGTTTCTATTGCTGCAGCCGCTAGCGCGGATAGCAGATCGATAATATGTAAGGAAGAGCACTGCCGACGGTATCGGCAGTGCTCTTCCTGTGCCTGGATGGCGTGGGGTTCCCTAAACATTCACAGGACAAAAAGGGGTTTCGGTTTCAACGCAGGAACTCGGCGATCGGTCCGTCGAAGAGCATGGCCAAAACACCGATGAGTCCGCCGACTATCGCGGCTGTGATGGCCGAGCAGCGGCGGGCATAGCGGCGCAGTTCTGTTGACCGGTCTGCATTATCTGTTTGCGTCTGGCCAGGGCTGAGGAGCGAGCTTAAGATGTGCCCGACGAGGAAACCTGTTACCAGGCTGAAGAGCACAAATCCTGCAATGAAGAGAAGGGTCAGCAGAATGGCCTCGGTCATTCCTTCGTTCTCCGCATGTCTGGTAAAGGCTGAAGCATCACGGTTCTTCTGCCTGTGTGCTCGTCGAGATACACGTGTGTTGTCTCAGGGCTTTTCGTGGTGCAGGATCAGCCCGATGAAGAACCCGGGCGCGCCGCATAAGACCAAATACGGAAGCAGGGCAGGATCGGCTCCGTGGATATCTGGGAGCCCAAAGACAATAAGGATCGTGACACCCCAGATGATTAGCGATGCCATAAAGATGAGGGTCTTAAGCGCTGTGGAGCGGATCAGGGGGCCGATATAGGATCCCAGGCAAAAGAGAAGTAACATCAACGAACTAACTGCCAGTACCAGGAGCGCTGGATTCATGCGTGTCTCACCTTTCGTGAATGTGGAAGCTGGCTGTGTTAGGGAAAGGGCGAGACGTGTGGAAAATGACAATCTTAGGTAGGCCCGTAAAGGCATAAGCTCAGCTGGTTTTGACACCAATGAACAGTCCACAGGTGAACATCAGCCCGCCAATGAGCCCGAAGAACTGATGCAGTGGAAGAAACATCACCCCGGATTCCGGCAGGGCAGCAAGAGTGATCGTTGCGACAAACCAGATGATGCCCAGGAGGATCTTCAGCAGTTTTGAGGTGATGTGAGAGCCGAGGTAAATTCCCAGTGCCACTGCGATTACCATCGTCGCCAACAGAACCAGCACGTATATGGTTGGATGCATGTGTGTCTCACCTTTCGTAGGCCTTGAGTCTGGCTGTGCGAAGGGGCGAGACGCGGAAAGTTGTAGGGCGATTGGCTGGTTGCACAGCAAATAACTATTAGCGAGGAGCACTCTCGTAATAATCGACATCTCCTCTAGGGAAGACTTTCAACCGGTATTTGTTGGTCGCTGGAGTGTTGTTGCTTGGCCTTACCAGGGATAGCTCCATATGTGAGCATTAAAAAGATCACTT
>CAYPBX010000464.1:0-2958 GCA_964409075.1 uncultured Candidatus Obscuribacterales bacterium | reverse complement strand
GCCTTCAGATCCTTGAGAACCTGTCCGCGATCAAAGGCATCGCCACGCCTTACGGTAACGACATCGAGTATGTCTTCGGTAGGGACCAGCCTGTTTCCCTCTACCTTGACGTCCCTGATTGTAAGATCGTCTGTACCAGAGGCGGTAGCACCTGCCGGTGACGCCAGCGCAGCGACACAGATACATACCGTCGTGGCAAGCCACAACTGAAAAACAACTGCCGCCACCAGGGACAGAGCCAGGTATCGTCCAGGTTGGGTGATCATTTAGCTGCTGCTTGGAGAGGAAGACCGCCATTCTAACATGACAGCCTGCCATGCCAATGTGTTCCTTGTTATATTCGCTCCGTCGCAGGCTCCGCCTGCTCCTCCGCTCTTCACACGCTACGCTTCGCGCTCGTAGGCCCGAGCGCTCCGCTCGCTCCATGAGCATTATATTCAAGAGTCGTCCTGGCTCTTCGCTCCGCCTGGGCTCCGTGCCTGTTACGCTCGGCTGGCCCTACCTCAATCTCAGCTCTTGAACCACTTGACAGGTGCTGGATCAAGATTGATATTAATCTGCTTGACTTCAGTGTAGGCCTCCAGTCCGAAGGTTCCCAGCTCGCGGCCCCAGCCGCTCTGCTTGTAACCACCCCAGGGGCATTCATTGTAGGTGTTGTGATAGCCGTTCACCCAGGTGATGCCGGCACGCAGCGCCTTGACGACGGTATGGGCGCGCGTCACGTCGTTGGTGAAGACAGCACCAGCCAGCCCATACGGCGTGCCGTTGGCAAGCTCGATAGCCTCGGCTTCGCCGTTAAACTTCTGAACAACGACTACCGGACCGAAGATCTCCTCCTGAACGATACGCATGTCGGGGCGTGTGCTGGAGAAGACCGTCGGATTCACATAGAAGCCTTTGGCGAACTTCTGTCCTGTCGGTACATCACCGCCTGTCTCGAGCCTGGCGCCCTCCTTCTTGCCAATCTCAATATAATCCAGGACGCGCTGCTTCTGCAGCCCACTCACAAGTGGACCCATCTCGGTTTCTGGATCCAGTCCTGGTCCTACCTTGATCTTCTCGCTGCGGGCGACCAGCTTGGCGACGAATTCGTCAGCGATAGAGCTCTCAACCACCAGGCGCGATCCCGCCGAGCAAACCTGCCCGGCATGGCAGTAGACAGCGAAAAGCGCATAATCAACAGCAGTGTCGACATCAACATCAGCAAACACCACCATCGGTGACTTGCCGCCAAGCTCAAGCGTTACCTTCTTGAGATTCGAAAGCGCCGCCTGCGTCACCAGCTTGCCGGTCTTTATGGAACCGGTGAAAGCCAGCTTGTCCACAAGTAGACTTTCGGCGATCGGCTGCCCCACGACCGGGCCGGCACCAGCAACAATATTAACCACCCCTTGAGGCACATCAAGCTCCTGGATGAGCTCAGCAAGCCTTATTGCTGTCAGCGGTGTATATTCGCTAGGCTTGAGAACGACAGTATTACCAGCAGCCAGAGCCGGCGCCAGTTTCCAGGCAGCCATCAAGAAGGGATAGTTCCAGGGAATTATCTGACCGCAGACTCCAATGGGTTCCCTGACGATGCTGGTAACAGAGGGAGCCGGAACCTCAACCGTCTGTCCGGAAGGCTTGGTCACCAGCCCGGCGAAATAACGGAAACAGGCAGCCGAGTCAGCAATATCGTACTGGGCTTCGCGCAGAGGCTTGCCGGCATTGAGGGTCTCCAGCTCTGCTAGCTCGGCTGCATGCTCATCGATTTTGTCAGCTAACGCAAAGAGGATCTCAGCTCTCTGGCTGGCCGGCATACGCGGCCAGGGCCCGTTATCGAAAGCCTGCCTGGCTGCCCGGATAGCCTGATCCACCTGCTGGGGAGACGCTTCAGCTACTTTGCACAGCAGGCTGCCGCTGGCTGGATCGACAAGTTGCCTTTCGGACCCTCCGTCCGTGAAACGACCGTCGATGAAAAGCTGCCACTTACGATCAACTATAACTTTCGGCTTTAACATTGTCTGGGCCATCACGCACTCCTCCAGAAGTCCCTATTGTAATCGCTCCCTCACAGGCTTCGCCTGCTCGTCCGCTCTTGGCTCGCTACGCTACGGACTCGTCGGCCCGAGTCCTGCGCTGCGCTTCCAATAATCTTGGTTTCTTGATAATCGCTCCCTCACAGGCTTCGCCTGCTCGTCCGCTGACATTACGCTCGGTTGCGGATTCCTGGGCCGGAACCCGCAGCTGCCTGAGCGTGGTACCAGGGTATCCCTCCTGGCGCCTGCGGTGCCAGGGATATCGATTTTACGGCTGAAAGCATAGCATGCCGCATTGAAGCCGGGAGCTCTCATCTTCTCCTGCCATACCGGCGTAGCTCCCCTGCTAAAATCTCCAGATCATGCTTGAGAGAAATAAAGGCGTCTTCATAACGCTGGAAGGCCCTGAAGGAGCCGGTAAGACAACCCAGCTCAAGCTCCTCTCCAGACAACTCGATCTCATCGAACACAAACATACAGTAACGCGCGACCCTGGCGGCACAGCGCTTGGCAGGCAAATTCGCCGAATATTATTGAAAGCCGAATTTCCGGTGAGCCCATTGGCTGAGCTCCTGCTTTACGAGGCCGACCGGGCACAGCACACAAGCGAGGTTATTCTACCAGCGCTTGGCAACGGTCTTACTGTCTTTTGTGACCGCTTCACGGACTCCACAATCGCTTACCAGGGCTGGGGGCGGGGGATAGACTTAGAGCTGATCGGTGAGCTGAACAAGATTGCCACAGGCTCTCTGGAGCCCGACCTGACAATACTTTTCGATATCGAGAGCAACCAGGGGCTGGCCAGGCTTCACCCCAGCGGACACGACAGGCTCGAGCGCGAAGCAATTGAGTTTCACCAGCGGGTGCGCAGCGGTTACCTGGCACTGGCTGGCGCCAACCCGGCCCGCTGGCGCGTACTGGACGCATCGCGGGCATTGAG
>CAYPBX010000463.1:0-2960 GCA_964409075.1 uncultured Candidatus Obscuribacterales bacterium | reverse complement strand
TTTTTGGGGGAGCAGATTCTACCTTAGCTCGTGGCCTGAAATAACGGGGCCATTAATCTTGGATATATCAGCATAAACAAAAATACTTGGATCAGGAGAAGACTCTCAAGGCTGTCATCGAAGCAGAGTCAAAACTCAACGGAGCAGGTGCAAAGAGCCACACATATGCCATGATGACTCTGAGTCACTGCTATACTTGTATGGGGAGGCTCGCTGAGGCTGAAGACGTAGCAACCGACGTGCTGGCAATCATTGATCGTGATCCGCTTCCTGACCGTATCTTTCGCATCAGAGTTCTCAACTTTCTCGCCCAACGATATTGCGACGAGAAAAAGTTCAAGCAAGCCGAACCGCTGGTGAGGCGCGCAATAGAAGAGTCAAAGGTGCATGACCTTGGCGACAGCCAGGAATATGCCGAGTCAAGCAAACTTCTGGAGATGATGCTCATCCCCAGTAAAAAGGGTTGACCGCTGGCTCCTGCAACCCGCAGCAGGAGGTGGTCAGTCAGCAAGCGACCGGAGCGCCTGGTATCAAATAGCCTGGTGGCAGCGGCTCGAGAGATTCACATGCCCGCGGTCAGGCCGCCGTCGACAGGGATGATGGCACCGTTTATATAGCGTGCCTCGTGGGAGAAGAGAAAAGCTACGACGCAGGCTACCTCTTCGGGTGTTCCTATTCGGCCCATAGGGATGTGCGCGTCCGCGAACTCCGCAAGAACCTCTTCTCCTGTCAATCCTTTCCTTGCCGCTACCGCCTCGTTGAAGCGCTCACAAAGAGGGGTTCTTATGCATCCCGGGCATATGCAGTTGCAGCGGATGCCTGAGCGCCCGTAATCGAGAGCGATCGATCTGGTCAGGTGGATTACACCAGCTTTGGAGGCGCTATAGGCTGCGTTTATCTTTATGCCACGCAAACCTGCATCGGAGGCGTTGTTGACGATGCCGCCGCCGCCTGAAGCCACCATGATTTTCATAGCGGCACGCGACATGAGATAGGTCCCCTTTAAATTGGTGTTGATTACCTGATCCCAGTCGCTCTCCGAGGTCTCGGTAAGGGAAGCTATGTGCTCGTAGCCTGCATTGTTGAAGAGAAAATCGAGCCTGCCGAAAGCCTCGACAGTTGCCTGTACCGATCTATCCGCCACATCGGGACGCTTGATGTCCCCGGCGAAAGCAAGAGCATCGCCACCTGTCGATTTGATCCGTTCAACCGTGACCTCAGTTGAGTCACTCTGGATATCGAGCACCGTTACGCGGCAGCCACGCGATGCAAGCAGCTCGGCCGTGGCTGCCCCTATGCCGGAGCCGGCACCGGTGACAAGGGCGGCTTTTCCTGCCAGATCCGCTTCAGGCTGCAACTCTTGCACGCTTATGGCCCTGCCGCTCCCGCCACCAGACAAGCAGGCAGCTGGCGCAGAAAATGGAGGAGTAGGTGCCGGATATGACACCGATCAGCATGGCGAGCACAAAGTCTTTGGTGGTCACTCCACCCAGGAAGTAAAGCGTCGCCAGCGTGATTACCACTGTTACAGAGGTGTAGATGGAACGAGCCAGCGTCTGGTTGACGCTGGCATTTGCCACATCGCCGAATGATTTGCGGCTCTCGGAGCCGGTTGCCGGGTCCTTCACTTTGCTGCCGACATACTTTGAGTTTTCCCTGATGCGGTCGAAAACTACGATGGTGTCATGAACCGAGAAACCGATGACCGTAAGCACTGCCGGGATAAAGAGACTGTCGGTCTCGGTTCCCTTTATCAATCCCAGGATGGCCCAGATGCCGCAGAGCACTATGGTGTCATGGATGAGAGCGGCAATAGCGCACCAGGCATAATCCGCCTTGAAACGGTAAGAGATGTAAACGACCATCAAGGCGAAAGCCAGAAAGAGTGCGATGAGCCCGTTGGTCAGGAGTTCCGGGCCGACGGTGGCGCTTACCTTGTCGACTGATAGAATGCTGAAGCTGCCCAGCTTCTCTCTCAAGGACCTGTCCAGCTTTCTCTTCTGCGCCTCGTCGTCCAGCGCCTTGGTGCGCATTACAATCACTCTCTGTCCCAACATCTGGGCCTCCTGAACCTGAGAGCCTGTAAAGCCAGCCACTTCCAGCACGTCCCGGACCTGCTGCAGTGTCACATCGTCCTGGAAACGATACTGGAGTATGGAGCCGCCTGTGAAGTCTATGCCGAGCTTCAGCGGTGCATGGAACACCACCAGGCAGGCCGCCATGCCAATCAGTCCTGGAATGGTAAGCGCCAGCGAGATGGCAAACCAGACTGCCCGGTATTTGACGATGTCGATATGCGGCTTTTTCACATAGCCTCCTGGCTGGTCAGCTTGCCTTTTGCCTTCTGTTGCTTGGGCTTGATACCAAAAAGGCCCAGCTGCCTGGGCACCAGATGCAATAGCTCCCTGGTAGCAGTGATGGCGGTGAACATGGAGACAGCAACACCGATTGCCAGGGTCACAGCAAAGCCTTTCACTATCGATGTACCGAAGAGCATGAGCACTCCGCAGGCGATGAGGCTGTTGACGTTGCTGTCGAAAATGGAGGAGAAGGCTCGCTCAAAGCCGGCCTCGATAGCCGAATAGAGGTTTTTCCCGGCCCTCAGCTCCTCTTTCGTGCGCTCGAAAATAAGGATATTTGCATCCACGGCCATGCCGACCGAGAGGATGAAACCGGCAATTCCTGCAAGAGTCAGCGTGACCGGTATGGTCTGGAAAATGGCCAGGGTCATCAAGGTGTAGAGCACAAGGGCGATGTTCGCCACCATGCCAGGCAGACCGTAGATCAGAACCATGAAAACCATGACCAGCAGGATGCCGAGGCCGCCTGCCATCAGGGACTTGGAGATCGAGTCCTGTCCCAGCGTTGCACCGACTGTCCTCTCTTCTAGGATGTTGATCGGCACCGGCAGAGCGCCTGCGTTCAGCTTGACGGCAAGGTCTACGGCCTGATCGCGAGTG
>CAYPBX010000462.1:0-2963 GCA_964409075.1 uncultured Candidatus Obscuribacterales bacterium | reverse complement strand
CGTTAAGGTAATGGCATGATCCTGACCGTCCCCGAGGAGATTGACCTTATAAGGCGAGCCGGGCGCATCGACGGCGAGGTGCTCGCTGAGCTTGCCGCACTTGTGCGCCCCGGTATCTCGACCGGGCAGCTCGATCAGGCTGCCGAGGCGATGATTCTTTCCCGCGGCGGGCTGCCTACCTTCAAGGGCTACCGCGACTTCCCGCGCACAGCCTGTATTTCCGTTAACGAAGAGGTGGTACACGGCATTCCTTCCGAGCACAAGCTGCTCAAGGAAGGCGACATCGTCAGCCTGGACCTGGGTTGCACAATCCGCCGTGAGGCTAACGGGCGCAGCTTCGACTTCATAGGCGATACGGCAGTCACAGTGCCTGTAGGGGTAGTCTCTCCCCGACTGGCGCGCCTGATTGACGACACCCGGGCAGCACTTTATGCCGGCATAAAAAAGGCCCTTGCCGGCGCCAGCCTGGATGATATTGGCGGGGCAATTGAGGACATAGCGGCAACAGGCGGCTACGGCATCGTGCGCGAGTACGGCGGGCACGGCATCGGCTTTGATTTCCACGAGCAGCCGACCATCCTCAACTACCGTACCGGTAGCCGGGTAAGGCTTAAACCTGGTATGGTTATAGCGATTGAGCCCATGTTCAACCTGGGCGGCGATCGGGTCAGGGTGAAGAAGGACGGCTGGACAGTTGTTACACAAGATTACAAGCCATCGGCGCACTTCGAGCACACTCTCTTGGTGACCGATGCGGAGCCTGAGGTCTTAACGAGGCGTCCAGACGAGGTAGTTGCATGACCAGCAAGGATGTCATCGAGTTTGAAGGAACCATCAAAGAATCGCTGCCCAATGCGATGTTTCGCGTCGAGCTCGACAACGGCCACCGGGTCCTTGCCCATATCTCCGGCAAGATTCGCAAAAATTTCATTAAGATTCTCCCCGGCGACCGAGTGCGCGTAGAGCTTACCCCGTATGACTTAACGCGGGGCAGAATCACATACAGAATAAAAACATAAGGTACAATGTTGTGTTTGCATCCCCGGTTTCTCAGGATAAGAAATCGTGCTTTTTTGCGTGCAGCAGCGGGCAGGCGGTTATGAAGGTAAGGGCATCGGTAAAGAGAATCTGCAGCAAATGCAAGGTAATCCGCCGCAAAGGGCGGGTGGCAATAATTTGCGAGAACACCAAGCACAAGCAACGCCAGGGATGATATAGCGCATCAGCGGTGGACCGGAGCTGCTCATATTCAAGCAGCGGAGGACAGATGGCTCGAATAGCAGGCGTGGATCTGCCCAGAGGCAAACGCACAATGATTGCGCTTACTTATATTCATGGGCTGGGCCGGACCTCAGCCGCCAGAATCTGCAACAAATCAGGCATTTCCGACTCCAGGCGTGTACAGGATCTGACCGATGACGAGGTGGCTCGCCTGCGGGCAGAGATTGAGCACAACTGGCAGGTCGAGGGCGCCCTGCGCAGCATCAACCAGCTCAACATCAAGCGCTTGATTGAGATTAACTGCTACCGTGGACAGCGGCATAAAAAGGGGTTGCCCACCAGAGGCCAGCGCACAAAGACCAACGCCCGCACGCGCCGGGGACGCAAACGGGTTGCTGTAGCCGGTAAGAAGGCCCCGCCATCCAAGAAGTAGAAGGCTACGAGCAAGCGCAAAGGAGAGATACCAGCCCCAGATGGTCAAGACCCAGAAAGGCAGAGGCAAGAAGAAGGAGCGCCGCAACGTTCCCCAGGGGATCGTGCATATCCAGTCGACCTTCAACAACACTGTTATCAGCGCCTCCGACATGCAGGGACAGATTATCGCCTGGGCATCGGCCGGTACGGTAGGCTTTAAAGGCGCCAAGAAAGGCACGCCGTTTGCCGCCCAGCAGGCAGCCGAGATGGTGGCACGCCGGTCTATGGATCAGGGCATGCGCCAGGCAGAGGTGCTGGTAAAGGGTCCCGGCTCTGGCCGCGAGACAGCTATCCGCTCGCTCCAGGCTGCTGGACTTGAAATCACCCTGATCAGGGATGTAACACCGATCCCCCATAACGGTTGCCGGCCTCCCAAACGCCGGCGCGTCTAAGCAGTTCCCAAGGAGAGAAGCTTTGGCCAGGTACACCGAGTCCGTCTGCAAGCTCTGTCGCAACGAGGGAGAGAAGCTTTTCCTCAAGGGCAGCCGCTGCTATACGACCAAGTGCGCCATCGATCGCCGCCGCTACCGCTCGGGCATGCACGGGCAAGCACGCAAGAAACACTCAGAGTATGCCTTGCAGCTGCGCGAGAAGCAAAAGGTCCGCCGCACCTACGGGCTTCTGGAGAAGCAGTTCGCTTCCTACTTTGCAGAAGCCAACCAGCAGAAGAAGGTGCCGACCGGTCTCAAGCTGCTTCAGCTCCTGGAGCTCCGGCTGGACAACATCCTCTACCGGTCGGGGATGGTGCCCTCAAGGGCGCAGGCGCGTCAGCTCATCCTGCACGGGCATATCACCGTAGACAACAAGAAGGTGAATATCCCCTCTTATCGCCTGAAGCCAGGGCAGCAGATATCGGTTTCGGGCAAGAGCGTTCCTTTCTTCAAGTCGCTGATTGAATCTAATCCGAGCGTGGGCGCCCCGCGCTGGCTGTCAGCAGATCTTGAGAATCTGAGGGCAGCGATCGCCAGTTATCCAGAACGCGAGGACCTGGATCCAAATGTAAAAGAGGCGCTGATTGTTGAGTACTACTCAAGGTAGATTTGATGCTGCCTGCATCCGTAACCCCGACAGCTGAGGACAAGGAAGCCGTGACTTACGACATGAGCCATCCTACACCGCCAGTAATGGCACCATACGACATCGGTGTGAGCGAACGCATAGCACCGGTTGAGCCGATCAAGATTAAGTGCCTGGAGAACAAGACGGCAGCAGACGGCTCCATTTACGGCAAATTCGTCATAGAGCCCTTGGAGCGCGGCTACGGCACC
>CAYPBX010000461.1:0-2965 GCA_964409075.1 uncultured Candidatus Obscuribacterales bacterium | reverse complement strand
GCGCAACAGGCGGCGTTGCCCGCATGAGCGATCCTGAGCTTATCGCGCAGATCATCGATGCAGTGTCGATCCCGGTGATGGCAAAGGTCAGGATCGGTCATTTCGTGGAAGCGCAGATCCTGGAGGCGATTGGCGTGGATTGCATCGACGAGTCCGAGGTGCTTACACCAGCAGATGAGGAGTTTCACATCGACAAGCACAAATTCACCATTCCCTTTGTCTGCGGCGCGCGCAATCTTGGCGAGGCTTTGCGAAGAATAGGCGAAGGCGCTGCTATGATCCGCACCAAGGGTGAGGCAGGCACAGGCGATGTGGTGGAGGCTGTCCGGCACGCGCGAGCGATTCTAGGCGAGATCCGCCGCCTTGCGGTCATGCCTGCCGAGGAGCGCATGACGTATGCCAAGGAGATTGGCGCACCGTACAATCTCGCCTGTCAGGTGGCAACAGACGGCAGGCTGCCTGTGGTCAACTTTGCTGCCGGTGGCATCGCAACTCCTGGCGATGCTGCGCTTATGATGCAGCTCGGCGTTGACGGCATCTTCGTAGGCTCTGGTATATTCAAATCTGAGGATCCAGCCAGGCGTGCGCAGGCGATTGTGAAAGCCACCACCTATTACAACGATCCAGAGAAACTGGCTGAGGTCAGCCGCGGACTGGGCCAGCCGATGGTAGGCAGAACCGCTCGCAGCCTAACACCGGAGGAGGAGCTGGCTGGCAGGGGCTGGTGAGATGATAGTTGGGGTTCTCGCATTACAAGGTGATTTTGCCGAGCACAGGCGGATTCTTTCTCACCTTTGCGTTGAGAGCCGAGAGATTCGCAGGCAACGGGAGCTCACCGAAATAGATGCTCTCATTATTCCTGGAGGTGAGTCGACAACTGTAGGCAAGCTCGCTGCTGCTGACAGCACCATATTTAATGCCATTCGCCAGAGAGTACGCTCAGGAATGCCTGTCTACGGCACCTGTATGGGGGCAATAATGCTGGCCAAGCAGATTGAGGAATCGGCCCAGCAGACGCTGGGGCTCATGGATGTAACCGTAAGGCGAAATGCTTTTGGATCGCAACAGCAGAGCTTTGAGCGCAGGCTTGTAATCCCTGCTTTGGGCGATCAGCCGTTTTTTGCTGTCTTCATCCGCGCTCCGGTCATTTCGCAGGCAAGCCCAATGGTGACGGTGATGTCTGCGATAAAGGAAGGCATCGTAATGGCCAGGCAGGAGAACATGCTGGTCACGTCCTTTCACCCCGAGCTGACAGAGGACACCAGAGTCCACAGCTATTTCCTCTCCATGATTGGCGTCGATCAGCAGACAGAGCGACAGGCAGCGCTGAGAAGAAGCTTCGTGTTTGATAGATGACAATGGGCATGACAGAATGAAATCAAAGAGGTATGAAAACTATTAGCTGATGGAAACAACTACTAAAATTACATGAACCTGATCAAGAGGGCTTTGAAGAAAATCTTCAGAAAGCTTGGTTATGAGATCACGCGTGTCAATCAAATGTCAGTAGCGCGTGATGATCTGTTCCTGCGCAATTTTCATGGCCAGTCATCCGCCAACATCAGAGACCACTGGGAAAAGACCAAGGAAACGGTGCTGTCTTTAAATAAGAAGTACAAAGAACCAGTAATTGGCAAGGTGCCAATGCTGGATTTGCTGTCCAGGCTAGCCCGGTGTATCGATCCGCATGATGATGTTCTCGGTAATGTAAGCCAGCTCACTCATGCCTTGCTGATCGCGGAGGGAATGGAAAGAGACGGTATCACTGACCCCGATCTCTTGATTGCCGCACTGGTTCATGATTTAGGAAAGATTGTCCTGCTGCAAGACAACGAATCCGAGGAGATGGCTTGCATTAACACTCCGCTGAACGATTCTGAAAATGGAATGGGACTGGAACATTGCATTTTTCAGTGGAATCATGGTGAATTTATTTACTCACGTTTGAAGAGCTATCTGCCCGATCACATTTCCTGGCTGATTCGTTACCACAGTTTCTTTATTTCTGACAACGAGCCTTTTCTCAGCGAAACCGAACGGGCATACCTTGGACGGTATCACAGGATATTTCGCAAGTACGATCAAGGGACCAAATCTGTCTACAAATTGTTGACAAGAAAACTAGAAGATTATCAAGACTTGATAGATAGTTATTTTCCAGTTCCAATTTTATTCTGAGTGAAGAACTCGACAGTGCCAAGTTTAGCAAACGATGACAGTTGAGGCCGGGTGAATTCATCAGAAGCATCATCACACCTCCTTAACCACAGTCACTAAATTCAGGGCGCCTGCCTCTCTGCCAGTAACGGTAGCTCCACTTCGCCGGAGGCCGGCCACCTGTGATCTTAACAGGGTGCTGAAAATCTCGAAAGTGACACCCATCATGCGATATGGGAAAATCTCCTCTGGGGACTGGGAGGAGCGAATCGGATGCGTGGCGCGGACAATAAACAGCAAAGGGTATTCCTTTCCGTCTACAACCTTGTCCGCATCGGTAATCTACTTGCACAGGCAAAATCGTAACCCTGTTAAGCACGAGTCCGATAACCCGTTGCTGGAGTTGCTTCTCAGCTTCCAGCCATTGCCCATCAGGCTCTCCGCCTGCTTGTGCCCTGAGCTTGAGGCTATGGAAGCACCGGCTTGTTGAGAATGCCGAGTCTCAGCGCCTCGGACTGAAGCTGTAGGGCCGATTCTGGTCTGCCCCTGTCGGAGACAAAAGGGAGGATGTACTTGAGACGTGGGGAATGGTCGGGAGGCTTTGCTCCATTCCGCAACAATTCTCCTTGTAGTTTGAAGGCTCGCCTTGCCACAGTATAGGCAAGATCGGGCTCGTTGGCGAAGGCATGTACCTGAGACAATAAGAGGAGAACCTCAACCCGGCGCGACATTACCTCAGGACTGTCAGGAAGATCCTTGTGTCTGTCTCTTATACACATCTCCGAGCCCACGAGACTAGGCATGATCT
>CAYPBX010000460.1:0-2976 GCA_964409075.1 uncultured Candidatus Obscuribacterales bacterium | reverse complement strand
CTGAAGGTCACCAAAGCCTGAGCGGTGTAGAAGTTTGTTCGGCATCGGGTGGCCTTGTCACTGGTCTATCAAACAAGTAACAAACATCCGCCGCTTCTTGCTGAGCCAAAAGCTCAGCGCTTGCTCAGGCAGCGCCGGCAGAACCCAAAGATCTCCAAGACATGAGAGCTGGCTTGAAAGCCGTACTCCTCTTGGATTGCCAGATGAAGCTTCTCAATCACACACTGGTTCAAATGGATGCTCTGCTTGCAGCCTCGGCAAACCAGATGATGGTGATGCTTACCTGGCTCGACCAGCTCGTACCGCTTCTCCCCATCGCCAAGATCAACCCCCTGCACCAGTCCCAGATCAACCAGAAGCTCGAGCGATCGGTACACAGTAGTCAAGCCCGGAGCGCTCGCCTGACGCTGTCTCAAGACAGCAAATATCTCCTGAGCGCTGGTCAGCTCGCCAGTATGCCCTAGCGCCTCCAGGACGGTCCGGCAGCCCCTGGTCAGCCGAGCTTCTCCAGCTTTCCGTCTAGGCAAGGCAGCCTTAAACCCCGTCAAATCCGATCTCGTCATGGTCTTGGGCTCCATAATTCAAACAGCATACCAGGCTGGTTCTCAACTGCCTGTACCAATCAACAACCGCCCCCGACACGATCACGCTTTCGCCCGCACCAGTTGTGATACCAGTTCATCAAGCCTCGCGCAGCGGGATCCCTTAAAAAGTATGCTCGTCTCCTGGTCAAGCTTGCCAGACAGAAGACTGAACACCTCGGACTGATCAAGACAGGCATATATCTCAAAAGCTGCTCCCCTTGCACCTGCCGCGATGTGCCTGGCCTCGAGTCCCACCGTAATCAGGCAATCAAGAGCCTGGTCTTTGAGCCATCGCCCCAGCTCTTCATGAATCTGATCGGCAGTTTGTCCCAGCTCAGCCATCTCGCCGATGACAAGGTACTTACTCCTCTGGGGAAAGACCCGTGGATCCGTAAAGACGCAAACTGATGTCATGACAGAATCGGGGTTCGCATTGTAAGTCTCATCGACCAGAGTTGCTCCAGAAGGACCCCTGACTATGTTGCCGCGTCCAGGCAACGGCCTATAGCTTCTCAATCCTTGCGCGATCTTCTCGTCGCTCATACCAAGACAACGCCCGGCGGCAATTGCACACCAGGCATCAGCGAGCCGGCCGGTCCCATGGGCTTCCACCTCAAATTCGACCTCCGCTGGGCCGGGCTCCTGCAAAGAAAATCTAGTCGACTCCGGGGTTACCTTGTTTATCTTGAGCGTCTGATCAGGAAAGACAAGCGGCTGCCGGCTGAAGACCTGCCTGACCCTTCTCAAGAGAGACCTGCTTTGCTGCCCGAGAATGAGCCTGCCGCCACCTCTCTCTAATACCTCAGCCAGCTCGCAATTCGCCTCGGCTATGCTTTCCAGGCTCGCCAGAGGCCCGAGGTGAGCAGTGCCCACATTGACTATCACCCCTATATCCGGAGCCGAGATCTCCGCCAGGATACGAATCTCCCCCAGCGCACGCATAGCCAGCTCCAGAACCAGCACTTCTGTGTCCGGAGGCATCGAGAGCATTGTTTTCGGGACGCCAATCTCGTTGTTCTCGTTTAGAGAAGACCGGTGCGTACGGAACGCTTCCTCAGCGACTGCCGCGCACATCTCTTTGGTCGTCGTCTTTCCGGAGGAGCCTGTCACAGCAATAACCTTCGGGGCGACGTTCTCTCGCCAGCGGCGCGCCAGGGTGTGATAAGCCCCAAGCGTATCGTTGACTGCAATCAGCGGAAAGCCGGCGTCTGCAATCGGATAGCCTGGCCTTTCCTGGACAATAGAGCCTCTGGCACCAGCAACAGCAGCCTCGCCAATGAAGTCATGCCCGTCAAACTTGCCTCCGGTGAAGGCAAGATACCACTGCCCTGCCTTGAGCGTACGTGTATCGGTTGAAATTTCAGCCGCACCGTCAGGCAGCCGCCCGCAGGCAAGCCTTCCTGATGTCAGCTCAATAATCTCTTCTGCTGTAAAGGTAGCGGACATAAGGAACGCACCTGCTCCAGGTCCTATTGTACCGGGCAGCCGGCAGCGGAGACTATGGGTTGAAATCCAGCAGTGATGCCAGCATTAGCAGTAATTTAGGCAACATCGGCGCAATCTTGACTGTGCCATTTGACACCGCTGGCCTCGCCTTCGATAATGCACAGATCGCCCAAGGCGCAGAGTTTCTCTCATTATGCCTGAATCAATGGTTGACTACCAGATGCAATTTGCTACACAGATAGCTGCTCTAGGCAAGAGCGCCCCTGGCGCTGCCCTCTGGAAGTTCCGCCGCCACCTGCTCGACACCAGGGACCTCGTGGCCGAGGAGGTCGATCTTCTCTTTCAAGTAGCGTCTGCCTGCAGGGGTCTACGGGATAACCATTCGCCCCCGCTCTCTATCCTTGCAGGCAAGAAGGTGTGCCTTCTTTTCTTTGAGCCTTCTACCCGAACACAAGCCAGCTTCACTCTGGCAGCAACCGATCTTGGAGCATCGGTTCTAAACCTGGACATCACCAGGTCATCGGTCTTGAAGGGCGAAACCATTTGCGATACCGCACAGGCCATAGTATCGATGGGTGTAGATGCAATTGTACAGCGCCACCACTGCCCGGGGAGCGCTTTCCAGCTTGCTTCTTGCCTGGGGGATCAGGCGCACGTAGTGAATGCCGGAGACGGGCGCGGCGCACATCCAACGCAGGCACTTATTGATCTGTACACCATGCTTGAGACAAGAAGCAGACTCGAGGGAGCCAAAGTTGCCATTATAGGCGATATTATGCACAGCCGGGTTGCGCGCTCTAACATCTGGCTGCTTAAGCTTTACGGCGCCGATATTCACATAGCGGGTCCGCCGACTCTGATACCGCCTGGCCTGGCTAACCTGGGCGTAACGGTTCATCACAGGGTTGAGTCGGCGGTCGAGAACAGCGACTTTATCATGGCTCTC
>CAYPBX010000459.1:0-2984 GCA_964409075.1 uncultured Candidatus Obscuribacterales bacterium | reverse complement strand
CACAGGCGCACCTTCCTGTGGCTCGAGATCGGTCTTGAGACAGCGCACGACAGGACTCTTGAGGCGATAAATCGCGCTCATACGGCAGCAGAGTTTTTCGATGCTGTTAGACGGGCTAAAAGCCGTGGGCTAAATGTGGCTACTCATCTCATCTTCGGGCTGCCAGGCGAGACGCGCGCCGAGATGCTCGAGACGGTAACACAGGTGGCTGACTCGGGTGTTAACGGGATCAAACTGCACCAGCTTTGCATATACAAGGGCACTGCCATGGAAGACGACTACCGGGCGGGCAGGATAAAGCTCCTTGATGAAGACGTTTATGTAGAGCTCGTAGTAGACGCCCTCGAGCTCTTACCGCCGCAGACGGTTATCATGCGCCTGGTGGCAGAGGGGACCAGGGAGGAGCTGGTAGCGCCTGCCTGGGCATTTGACAAACACCGAATACAAAGAATTATCGAAGAGAGGCTCCTTAAGCGGGGCACACGGCAGGGAGTCGGGTTCGCGGCCGGCAGCTACTTACAGGCACAGACGCCCGCGCTCCCAGAGATTAATCAAGAGCTTTATTGCGGACTGTCGCCGACCAGAAGTGCCGCTCCAATCACGCCCGAGTAATCCCCCAGCTTAGCGCGGACGAACTCGGTGCCGCGCGCCGGGACCTTCAGCGCCCGGTGCCTTGCTGCCTTTATTGCCTTTCTGTAGTAGATATCGACCTCTTCGATCAGCCCACCGCCAAGAATGATTTTCTGAGGGTTGAGCAGGTTCATGACCGTGGCCAGCCCGAGCCCCATGTACTCAGCACCTTGCTTTACCTGGCGGGTGACGACAGGATCATTTGCTGCTACCGCTTCAGCGATCGCTCTCGATCTGAGAATTCCCTTGTCAGGGTTGACCTTTTCCTTGACCGTCGAGTCACACCCGCTCTCAATTTCAGCGACTATCCTTCTGGCAATCGCCATGCGCGAAGCGTACGCCTCGAGACAGCCTGTTGCCCCGCAACCGCATGCGCGTCCGAAAGGCTCTATGACTATGTGCCCGATCTCGCCGGCAGTGCCGGTGGCACCACGATAGATCCTCCCACCCTGCACAATCCCGGAACCGATACCTGTGCCGACAAAAATACAGATAAAGCTATCGCAACCAGTTCCTGCCCCAAAGTTGAGCTCGCCATTTGTGGCAATCTCCAGATCATTTGCAATCAAGCAGGGCATTTTGAAGTGATCGCCAACCGGATCGGTCAGGCGCATATCGCTGATACCAATATTGGCAGCCGCAATCAGAACCCCCTTTTCCCTGTCGACCTGGCCGGCAGCGCCTATGCCTATGCCTCTCAATTGCTTTCGATTAATGCTGGCTGAATCGAGCGACTCGTTTATAACAGCGATTATGCGATCCAGAATCTCGTCTTTCGTCTGTCCCAGACGTGTCTTCTTCTTGCCGATACCCAGGATCTTTCCATTTTCGAGATCAACAACGGCAGCCAGCATCTTGGTGCCACCAAGATCCACACCGACCGCAAACCGTCCTGACATATGACCACCCCGCCTCTGCGCTCGCCTCAATCACGGCTATTCTACTACCTGCCCATGCCCCATCAACCTGCATGTCAGTCGAACCGGTCGCCATCCTTCTTCACTGATGCACCATGCGATCTATGACGCCGGTGGCAAAAGAGCGCCTCCGGAATCTGGAGCAGCCTTGCCCATGGTGTTGACTGGCGCAGCGCTGCCTCTCACCTCTTCGTTGGCTTTTCCCGATGGCGCCTGCAAACGCTCAACAATCCAATCGGGGCACGTAAGCAAGCGTACTATCTTCCGCTGAGAGTCTCCTGCAACCGGCTCGGAGATCTCTTCACCACGATTGTGTGGAACTACCACCAGCGATGCTACAACAGGCCGCTGCGCTGAGCTGGCATTTCTTGTAACCGTCCGCCCGCTGACCACCATCGTGGTCGAGCCACCTCCATCGAGGTTCATGGCATCCACCGCGCCCAGTCTGTGCAGGAACTTGGTCAGATTCCACAGCGTATGCGGCCCCTCGATCGTGACAAGCAGAAGGTGGTTGTCGCCTGTAACACCGGCAGCGGTGCGAGCATGTATGCTGTCGCTGTTCCAGCTCTTTCTGAACATCTCGCTTTTCAGATCGACTACGAACTTGCCATCCTTAATTAGCAAAGGTCCGCCGCTGACAGCATAGATCACATCCTCCCAGGTGTTCGGTCGTGGATGCCAGCTGAGGCTGACAGACTCACCGACATTCAGATGCGATATAGGGCTTTCCTTTCTGCCGCTGAGAACAAAGCCCCCTGGCGGCACAGCAAGCTCCCTCACTGCCTTGCCAACCACCTGTCCGCCTGCATCAACAGCAACCAGAGAGCCGTCGTAATTCAGCCTGACCTTGTCCGCCCAGCGGCTGTTGTAGGCAATCACTCGCGCTCCCGTGCGACGCGGCTGATTGAGGTTGTTCACCCAGATGGAGGGATAAAGCCGGTTGTTCGTCCTCAAAATTCCGTGCAGATTCACCCTGTCGATACGAACATAACCTGCCTCATTGATACCAAGTGCAACGCGGTCATAGAGCGAGCCGGCTACCCATTCCCCATCGACAATGAGAGTTCCCAGTGGAATCCCGGCGTACTTGAAATAGTTGGCATTCACGGCTCCGATGGCCTCATGCTTGCTGGCATGGTTCCCAACGTCCGACCTGTAGCCGAAGCGCTCTGAAGCCATTGCAGCCTTCACCTTCACCGGCGCATTGACCATGTCTATATCGAGAACATTGATATTCAGCCCTCCCCGGTAGGTCCTGTACACAACGCCAGGCGCAACTGTCCTTGCCTGAAGAGAGCCCCCCAGATCTTGAGGCGCAGGAAGGGTTGCCTGTGCTCTTGTCCGGCCGCCCCGCTGCCGTCTGGCATGGCGCTGGCTGTACGATACACTGCGCACTGCGCCGGCAGCCTGCCTGGTGCGCTTGGTGGACTTTACGGC
>CAYPBX010000458.1:0-2989 GCA_964409075.1 uncultured Candidatus Obscuribacterales bacterium | reverse complement strand
TCTTGTAATTAAAGGCAGTTACTGAACCATCCTAAGATTTGCTGCGTTATTTGAAAAAAGGCGATTTTTCTAACAACGGTGGTACTCGGACCACAACCTGTTAACAGGAGCAGTGCCTGGGAAGTAGGGCTTTAGCCGTTGTGGACTCGAACTTTCGGTCCTGCCTGAAATTAATGACAGCTTTTGAACCTTCGCAAAGCTTCAAGCGTTATTTAAAAAAGTGCTGTTTCTCTTATGACGCTCAAAAGCGAAAGGAGGTGACCTATGTTAGCAGCAGTAAGAATACGCGAGCACATCAAAAACATTCGGCAAGGGGCCTTATTCACAACGAGGCATTTTCTCGGCTGTGGGTCTCGTAGTGCAGTCGATCAGGCACTTTATAATCTGGTGAAAGCAAGAGTTATTGTTCGCATTGCTCGTGGTGTCTTCATGAAGGAAGGCTCGGCCCTGCCTTCTGTGTACGAGGTTGCTAAAATCAAGGCAGAATCATTCGGAAAGCAAATATATCAGCATGGAGCCGATGCTGCCTATGCTTTGGGATTTCCGGGACGGAGAAATGGAAGCCCTACTTTTGTTTGCTCTGGTAGAACAAGCTCATTTCGTTTTGGTGATATCATCATTTGTCTGGTGGGGGCAAGTCCCAGAAAGCTCTGTGGGCAGGATTCACTGGCAGGCAAGCTGATTCGTGCCATGTGGTATTTGGGAAAAGCAAATTGTACCGCTACTTTGCTGGTGCAGAGCTATTCCGCATGGGGCTCAGCCTCACGCGAACTCCATGCGGCTGCTCCAATGCTGCCTGCCTGGATGAATGATCTGTTGCATTGGTTACGTGCTAACAGCCCGGTAAGCTGGTGCGAATCTCGAGCCGGTATATCTGCCTGATTTGCCTCACGGGACAGTTCAAATGACGACAAGAAGACTACTTGGCTCATGGTAGTATTCATGACTGTAAGATGTGGGTAGGTGGTCTGTACATCAGCGTATGCTGCCGTATTTGGTTGTACTGTCGATGCTTGTTTGTAGTATGGGCTTGGGTGAGCTACTATCGAGCTCTGGAGCCTCGTTGTAAAATTGGCGGGGCACGAGCATCAACAGGTTGAACTTCCTGAAATCAAGGTTATGGCACATCTAGGAAGATTTCTGCTTCTACTTATCTTCTGTTTCATAGCCGGATTCGGAATTGCGATTCTGCAACTTTCTCCGGCTGTGCTCTGGAGCTGCCTGCCCGATAATCTCATCTGTTTGCTGGGTCAAAACAAAGACCAATCAGGGTCGGCTGATCGATTCGTTTCTCAAAGCAGTGTTGGTGAACCTGCTCGCTTAGAGCAGGCGGACAGCCTGCGACAAATCGAATCTCTTGATCCGACCCCTAAAGCAAAGCAGGGTAAGTGGACAGGTGTAGCAGGCGAACCATTTGCTCTACATGTCCACAAAACAAACCGATTGCCGCAGCAGCTACCGGTCGATAACACCCGTGCATACGACATTGCTGACAGGCAGGGCCGCCAGGGAAGCCCTGGTGTTCCGCTGTTTCTCTGGCTCGACCGGGCAAAGGGCAGAGCGAGTCCCGTGTTTGACCAGTTATGGGCGAAAGGCAATGGGATAGTTGCGCGATCTGGCTCAGCTACTCCAAGTCCCACCGACCGCAGTGCTGTAGAGGTTCCCGGCGTTGGCCCCGGTTTGGGCGTGCCCTGGCAAGTGCCTGGCGCTGAAGCCTTAGCGCCGGCTTTCAGGCAGCTTGAAAGACTTGTTGCGCCGGTTGCTCAGATGCCTGCCTTGAGACCTTTCCTGGTGGCACCGCTGGGGATGCCCGATCTATCTGGCGCTTTGCTACCCACAGGCACATGGGGGTTCATTGACGAGAGCGGCAAGGTGATAATCAAACCTCAGTACGAAGGGTGCCGGAGCTTTTCTGAAGGGCTGGCGGCAGTCAGGTTTAAGGGGCGTTGGGGCTACGTAAGCAGATCGGGAAAGCTAGTCATCGAGCCACGCTTTGACGAGGCGCTGGACTTTCGTTACGGGCTGGCACCTGTCCGCAGCGGCAATCGTTGGGGCTTTATCGATGCAGAGGGCAGGCAAGCCGTGCAGATGCTCTTTGATGATGCCTGCGTCTTTAGCAGATCGCTCCTGTTGGTAAAGACAGGGAATCTCTGGGGGCTGATCGACCGCAGCGGCAGGTTCGTAGTTGAGCCGATATTTAGTATTGCCAAGCCCCCAGGAGAGGATGGAGCCGGCGCTCTGGTTGCCAGCCGGGGCAAGTGGGGATTTCTCGATGTTGAGGGGCGCTTCTTGATCAGGCCGAGTTTTAGGATGGCTGGTGATTTCCATGAAGGTCTGGCGCCGGTTGATATGTCTCAGTGACAGCGCTGCGGTAGCCGCTCCCGCTCGCTCTGCTATTACACGCTTCGCTGCACGGGCGTGGATATTCTTTAGTTGGCGGCACGACGCGCCCTATGGTATTAAATCCGGTGTGTGCCGATACATGTAGCGTATGGTGGCTGCATCGTTGGCTGATATTACGCCGCGGCCGTAGTTGATGTGCATGAGATCGTTGCTGTTTGTGCTGTGTCCATCGATGCCGAGCACATGTCCGAACTCATGCGCAGCCGACGCACGCATTTTCTCAAGCGGAAGCGGGCGAGCATGCTCGTCGGTAGTTCTGAGGATCACGACCACCGGTGTAAAGTCGGCTTTGCCGCCTGCCAGGATCGGCTTCAAGGGAAAGATGTCTTTGGAGGTATAACCGCGAATGTCCCCGGCAAAAAGAGCTAATCCCAGCTTGTTGACAAAATGGTGCGTGAAAAAAACGTGAATGAAAGCATCATCCGGATTGTTTGTCAGGGTAAAGGAGAAGAGCCCTTCGTTGGCCAGCGGCTTCCACATGTTGATGCCGTCGACTGCTGCCTGGTAATGCTGAGGTACGAAGCCGTCGGCCTTGGGCAGGGAGTTGACCGTTTTGGTGGAGGGCTGGGATAAAGAAACCAGTCTT
>CAYPBX010000457.1:0-2990 GCA_964409075.1 uncultured Candidatus Obscuribacterales bacterium | reverse complement strand
ACGCGGAGCCAGGCTGTTGTCCCCGAGATCGAGGACTTTCGGACGCATCTCCGGGTTGTGCTCGACTCTTCGCAAGATTTCTCTTGTAACTGGCGCAGTCTCTCCTTCTCCCAGAAAGATGTACTTGAAAACGTAACCGAGCGGGTGTCCTTCTGTCCATCCGAAATAGACGTGTGGAATTGTGTTGGTGGAATCTCTCACGTGTAGCAAAGTTGCTGCAATGGCATTGGAGATGGCTGGACTTTTGCAGCGCAAGATAGGAAATCCATCCTGCACATGGCCAGTTACTTGCAGTACTGCGCCTTCGAATTCAGAGGGATCACTAAGTGACACCTCAATGTACACAAAATCTGCCTCTTGGGGGGAGAGCTTATGAAGTCTGCGCGTTTCAGATTCTTTAAGGGCATAGTCCGTACCTCCAGGCCGCCGCGCCAGCAAATGAACCTGACGGTTGTGTTGTATTGACCTTTGAATGAACGATTGCGCTTGCTCATCCAGTTGAACTTCCTGGACTCGCAGCTCCAGAGAGCGAATGGACCTGGAAAGTAGAGACGTGCAAAGTATAGCGGCAATGAAGCATGAGGCAATCTGAAGTCCTTCAGGTCGCTCAACCATGTTTGCGCCAGTCGTATACACAAACACAAGGAAAATTGCCCAGAAAAGAAAACGCCGTGCCCGGCTTTCGTTAAGGACGATAAGCGCCACTGCAAAGGCTGCTGAAGTAAACAACACCAATACTCCAGTGGCATAGGCACCAGCCTGAGCATCTACATCGGCATCAAACAGCCAGGTGACAACGAGGTTGATTATCGTAAAGACTATTATCAGAGGCCTCTGCGCTCTAGACCAGTTCGGGGCCATGCCGTACCGCGGCAGGTATCTGGGAATAAGATTCAACAAACCGGCCATTGCAGAAGCTCCAGCAAACCATAGTATTAAAATGGTGCTGATATCATATATAGTGCCAAATCCCCCGCCATAATACTTGTGCGCGAGATAGGCCAGGGCTCTTCCGTTAGCTTCGCCACCCACTTGAAATAATGCTGGAGGTATCAATGCGGTGGTGACGAAACTACTCGTCAACAATCCCACAGCCATGATCAGCGCTGCCGTAAGTAACAGCTTTCTGGTGTTCCTGATTCTACCTGCAGGATGGTTTGGATCCTCATTGGGATCACCTTTAACCAGGGGCATCACAGCCACACCGGTCTCAAATCCAGACATGCCTAATGCCAGTTTTGGAAAGACGATCAGTGACACGCCAATCATCATTGGAATGTCGTGATGCGTGGCAAACAGATTGGTTTGCCACTTCTCCAGATAGGTCGGGTTGGTCAGAATCTCGACGATCGATCTGAAAATAACAACGGAATTGCAGACAATGTACAAACAGACAATTGCAACTGAAACCCCAATGGCCTCGCGGAATCCCTTCAGAAACACGCCACTTAAGATTGCGATCATCAGACACGTTATTGCCATACGATCTCCCGTCCAACGCGGTACCAGCGGGTTCTCAACTATGTGAGCGGTGGCGTCAGCAGCAGACAGGGTAATGGTGATAACCCAGCTGGTTGCAGCGAATCCCAGCAGTATCAGTATCAAGGTCTTGCCACGCCATCCGGGCAACAGATTCTCCAGCATGGCAATACTGCCTTGACCAAATGGACTTTCCTTGGCCACCCGGGAGTAGAGTGGCACGAGCCCAAACAAGGTCAAGAGAACAACTATTGCGGTTGCAACGGGCGATAATACGCCAGCTGCCAAAAAAGCGATTCCCGGTTGATAACCAAGAGTTGAAAAATAATCGACTCCAGTGAGACACATCACTTTCCACCAGCTATCCTGGTGAACAGGTGTCGATCGCAGGTCTGTGTGAAGTCCCGAAAAGAACCAGCGGCGGATTCTGTTGTGGAGTTTTTGCGAGCGATGCTGGGAGGTTTTAATCACTGTTTAGCAGCAATCCAGTCAATCCGGACAAGCATACCGCATCTGCGTTGCTATACCCTTAACATGCCGCCTGGAGCAAGCCGCGGCCGGCAATCAGGCAATGAGCCGTGTCCGATACTCACGCTCGGAAGGGTTGTCTTGGCTTTGGCAATTGCCGATCGGGCATTGCTTGCAAGTTTTTCCTGCCCAACATCGATCCAGTGTCAGGCTGTGGCGATCAAAGCCTGGGCAGGTGCCTCATCCAGTCTGAACCGAGCTGCCGCAGAAACTGGTGTGCCGACAACACATCGTCATAGTCAATAGGTGGTTGGCCGGCAAGTCGATCGCAATCCCGTCTGGTCCACTCGGTAGGGTAGCTGGGGCGTGGGGCAGACCTGCGGTGGCTGCCGAACCCGACAATGGCCACTCCAAGCGGGCGACTGCAGGTAGAGCAGCCGACTCGAACAATCAGGAGCCCTGGCTCCTGCCTCAAAAGCTCTATCCCTTCAGGGGTATACGGATGCTGACAGAACCGGCAGAGCTTCTGTTGGAAGTACTCCTGGATAGCCTGGAGACTTCCATCCTGGGTATTTCCCATTCCGAACCGCCGTTCTAGGTTCTGTGTGGTGGTAGGCGCTGGTCCTTGTGCAGCCTGTCCTCATTGCTGATTTTGCGCTGCAACCCAGCCAAGGGGATTATACTGGAACAAGCTTTAGGGATGATACCACTTTGGCAAATCCGCTACTTTATAGGTCACTGGACAGCGTCGCTGGGGAGGGGCGGGATGACGCATATTGAAGAGATATCAGCCATGGAGATCCTCGACTCCCGGGGTAATCCGACCGTCGAGGTGACGGTGGTTCTTGCCAACGGTGCTGCTGGGCGTGCTGCTGTTCCTTCTGGCGCCTCGACTGGCAGTTTCGAGGCGGTGGAGCTGCGCGATGGTGATGCCGACCGGCACCAGGGGAGAGGTGTGCTGACTGCGGTCCGCCATGTCAATGAAGAGATTGGTCGCACATTGGTAGGGGCCAATGCGACCGAGCAAACTGTAATAGACAGGG
>CAYPBX010000456.1:0-2993 GCA_964409075.1 uncultured Candidatus Obscuribacterales bacterium | reverse complement strand
TGTAAGCCCAACCCCTTCAGGGACCCGCATCGTGATCTTTGTGCCGGCAGTCGACAGCTCGCCGCGCGACAGACGAGGCATCTCCTGACCAAGCTCTCCTTTGATGGCATGCAGATGAAAGAGCCGGGAGCGGTCACTGGTTGTGTTGTTGCCAAAGGCTGCCGGTGACAGGGCTGCCGCCAGAAGCGCTGCTGCAATTGCAAGCGCTAGATAGTTGCTTCTCTCGTTGTCTGTTTGCGCCAGGGGAATGAAATCTATCATTTTATACATGCACGGTGCCAGGAGATATACAAGTCATAGTCCAGTCGGCCGCCCAACCAAGATGTTAGTAATGGCACCACTCTCTGTAACTGGGAGAAATACGCATGCAGTCGTATTTTCACGCAAGGGCTAGGATCTGGTCAGGACTCCAAAGTGTAGCCTTCTGGTAGGTTATACTTCCAAGCGCAGGTTAGGATCAGGTAAGCGCCATGAAGCAGTTCAAGCCGCTGGCAATAACAGGCGATCTTGGTGACACGCTCGCCAGGCGCATCCAGGCTCTGCGGTGCTTGCGTCATTTGAGCATCGGCCAGCTGGCTGCTTTAAGCAGATTCTCCCCCCGGCGCCTGGAGGAGATTGAAGCTGGCTTTGAGACCTGGCTGTCGTACGTGGACCGGCAGGTTCTGGCTAAATCGCTGGGTATTGAGCCCGGGCTTATCGAGGAAGTCGAGAAGAGAAGCGACGACTACGATGAGCAAGAAAGCCGTCTTAGAGAAAAGACCCTCGTTGACGCCATACTTGCGGGGGCGAGAGAGCTCGATTGCCCTCGGTGCCAGAGACCGCTAAGAGCTAGCGTGCAGGAAGGATTTGACCTGGACGGCAACCGGATTATCTTCGCCAAAGCTTTCTGCTCTGTCTGCCCCTTCGTGCTGCGTGATAGCTGAGGGATTGCCTGTAGTCATATGACCCTTGTTGTCGGCCGGGACGGCAATATTCAAGCTGAGGCCGAGCGTCTGACAAAGCACTGCTTGACAGTCTCATGCAGGTTCCTGTCTACACTGGCAATGCGTTTGGCGATCTCGTTTCTTCTTGTCTGCAGGCTCAGAACCTGCTGGCGCCTGTGATCAGCTAGGGCTGCGTTGAAAAGCTCATCCAGGGCTATCTCCTCGCTGTGCGCCCACCAGAGATCCTCTATGTCGGCGCCAATTAAATCGTACTCCGCATCGCTCAATATCTCATCCAGAAGTCGGTATTCCTGAAACCAGATGGACTCGATCGCTTCTCGCACCTGGCTTCGCAGGTGCTGAGCCCCGTTGGCGATGATGGTCGCTGTAATCTCTTGATCTAACGTCCCGGACCTCTCTGCCAGCTGGAGCACTATCTCTTTCAGTACATAGCGCTGGAAAGGCACCTGAATGCAGAGAAAATCGGCCAGGTAGGCCACGAGGACCATGTGTACGATTGTTGTTGTGCGCAAGGGCCTGACTGGCGTCATGCCGCTTAGCCGGGAGAGAGCATCCAGGTGGCTGCGTGCTTCCAGATTGAGCGAAACTATGCGTCTAAGCCCTCTGGCAAGCGCCTCTCCCATGCCAGGTATTGCTTCACCCTGGCTGTATTCGTGCGCCATCAGGCTTACAACACGCCGCTTGAGCAGCGATATGTTGGCGCCCATCTCCTCGAGAAGGCGCCCGGCCGCCCGGGCAGAGAGGTCTGAGATACCCAGAAGGACATGTTCGGGACGCAGATCGCTGTGACAGAAGTACCAGCTGTAAGCCTCTGCGCGCAGCAAGGCTTCACGAGCGCTGCGGGTCATTCCTGGACTGGGTTTGTCTGGGGCGAGCCTCCTGAGCGTACCTGGACTCGTGCTTGCATTTGCAGCGAAGAGGCGCTTCGCCTCCTTGGTGGCGTTCTCCTGGTTTATCCCCATAGTGGCAAGCGCCATCGGTGCCAGGCCGAAGCGCTTGTCCAGGAGTGCTAGCAGAATAGGCTCGGTGCCAACGGCTTTCCGCCCGAGATTGGAGGAGAGTCTCTCGGCCTCTTTTATGAGCTCATCATATAGCGGAGTCCCTCTCAGGCGATCCACACAACCGGCTGTCACGGCCCAAACCCCTTTCATAGGCATTGCCCACAACCCATGCTACCTTTTCGGCGGCATTACTACAAGATGATCAGCCGCTGCTGGGACAGCTGAGGAGAGAGGCAGTACAATTGAGGCGGTGGCACATCTTAGCTAATCAAGCAAATCACTGAGCGTGCCTGGCGTTTCGTAACTGGAGAGAGCTGGTGAAAATCTTAATATCCAACGACGACGGCATTCATGCTAGAGGGATTAGGGCGTTGGCGCATGTTCTCTCGCAGGATCCGCAAAACGAGGTCTATGTTGTTGCGCCGGACAGGGAGCGCAGCGCCACCGGTCATGCGCTTACTTTGCATAAGCCTATTCGGGTGGAGGAGATTGAGCTCGATGCAGCGGTCAAAGGAGCCTGGTGGACTACAGGCACCCCTAGCGATTGCGTCAAGTTTGCTGTCGGTGCCTTGCTTGCCGAACGCCCGGACGTGATTGTGTCCGGCATAAACAGAGGCGCAAATCTGGGCTCTGAGATTCTCTACTCGGGAACAGTCTCGGCTGCTATGGAAGGAGCGCTCCTCAACATACCGAGTATTGCCGTCAGCCTGGTGGGAAGCAATTTCAGGCATTTCGACTCGGCAGCAGAGTATATTGCCCGCCTCTTGAGGGTGCTGCCGCTGTCTAGCTTTACCGGTCACAAGCTGCTGAACGTCAACATTCCGGACCTGCCGGTTGCTGAGATTGCCGGTGTCAGGATGGCGGAGCTTGGTATACGCATCTACAGAGACTACTACGAAAAGCGCGTGGATCCGCGCGGGAAGGTCTATTATTGGCTGGCAGGCGAAGCTGCCGAGGAGGAGGAGCCAGAGACAAGCGACTCGCAGGCGGTAGCAGCTGGCTCTGTCTCTTATACACATCTGACGCTGCCGACGATCTTACGCGTGTA
>CAYPBX010000455.1:0-2999 GCA_964409075.1 uncultured Candidatus Obscuribacterales bacterium | reverse complement strand
GCCTGGCTGTCAACAGCACCGGCTTCGAGCCATTGCTTAAGCAGATTCCCGGGTAGGAATCCTGTCAGGTTGTCAGGGCTAAACTCTTTGTAGTTGCGGAGAAATTCGCCTATCATCTCCTGGTTCTCCTCCGGCTCGAGCGAGCAGGTCGAGTAGACAAGAATTCCGCCAGGCTTGACGATGGAGGCGGCGTTTGCTAAAAGCTGCCGCTGCAGTTGTGCAACAGAGTCGATGTCGGGGGATGTGCGGTGCAAAAGAAGATCCGGGCGAGATCTGATCACCCCTGTGCCGCTACAGGGAGCATCGACGAGGATGCGGTCAGCCGGAGCTCCCGGCATATATGTGCGCCCGTCTGCTGCGACTGTCTCTATGTTGGTAAGCCCCAGGCGCTGGCGGTTGATTCCAATGAGCCCGAGCCGCCTTTTGTGTATATCTACTGCAATCAAGCGGCCTTTGTTGCCCATGAGCTCTGCCAGATGCAGGCTCTTGCCTCCTGGAGCGGCACATAAATCAACAACCAGCTCTCCCGGTCTGGGAGCGACAACCAGGCTGACGAAGGCAGAGGCCTCATCCTGCACCGCAAAAAGCCCTTCCTTGTAGCCAGGCAGTTTGGCAACAGGCCCGGAGAAGCGCCCCTTATCTTCGATAATCAAACAGCTGTCAACCAGCCTGCCCTGCCGGGAGCAGATGCCCTGGCTGTCGAATACCGCCTTGAGACCGTCCGGGGTGATTGCCAGCTGGCAGGTTCTGACAGTAAGTTCAGGTACTCTCCTGGATTCATAAAGCAGGCAAGCCGTCTCAGTCTCACCCCAGCGGGAGAGCCAGCGGGAGACCAGCCACTCGGGAGCAGAATACTCGAGGCTCATGCTTGCTGCCGGGTTTTGATCGTCAACGGTTGAGCGTAAGCCTTGTGGCTTCTGCCTCAGGTAATTGCGCAAGACCGCATTGACCAGGCGCACCTGCCCGGGATGGCCAGTGATGCTTGCCAGATCGCAGGCCAGATCAACAACAGCGCTGTCCGGAATGTCCTGCATATGGTCGATCTGAAAGAGCGCCTGGCGCAGAATGTTCTTGAGCAGAAGCGGCAGCTTAGAGAGTGGTCGATTCAGCAGCCCTGTGAGCTGGGCGTCGATTGTGAGCTGCTGCCGCAATGTGCCGTTAACCAGGGCTGTGACAAAGGCGCGATCACGCTGGCGGAGCTGACAGCGCTTGAAGGCCGAGGCTAGAGCCAGGTTTGCGTAAGCCTGGTGTTTCTCTATCTTGATCAGAATCTCGAGCGCCAGGCGGCGCGAGCGCAGCCCTGGTTTGGCAGCTTTCGGCAATCGGGGGCGGCTCACGCCTTCACCGGTGCTCGAAGCGATCGAAGGCTTTGAGCCTGGCTCCATTTGCCCAGGCAACTGCTGCCATCATCTTGCGCCCTTCCGGCTGGATTTCGATCAGCTCGAGGCGGTCCTTTCCCCTATCTCCGCAGGCAACCATAAGGCCATCGCCTGTCTCGATGATTAGCCCGGGCGATTTGCTTTCGCCCTCGTCCGGGCGGGGCTTGTCGGGATGGCTTGTCTTGAGGATTTTCAAGGTTGAGCCTCTAAATTGTGTGTGCGTTCCTGGCCAGGGCTTGAGTGCTCTCACCAGGTTGTGAATCTGGCAGGCCGGCTTTGCCCAGTCGATCTCCGCCATCTCCTTTTTGAGCAGCGGCGCGTAAGTGGCCAGGCTCTCATCCTGGGGGCAGGGTGTAAGCTGTCCTGCCGCAAGCTTTTCCAGAGTCTCAACTACAAGATTGGCACCTATCCTGGCAAGCCTGTCGGCAAGCTCTATTGCTGTTTCTGTTTGGCTTAGGGCTACCTTTTGCGTAAGGAGAATCGCTCCGGTGTCGATACCTTCATCGGCAAGCATTGTCGTCACGCCAGTCTCCAGCTCGCCATTTATTATTGCCCAGGAGATTGGTGCCGGTCCGCGATAATGCGGCAAGAGCGAGGCGTGCAGGTTGATTACGCCAAGCCGAGCCATATTTAAGACCTCAGTCTTGAGGATCTGTCCGAAGGCTGCCGTCACCAGGACGTCCGGCTTCAAGGCAGCAAGCTCCCCAACCGTGTCCTGGGCGCACGCAAGCCTGGCTGGCTGGAAGACAGGCAGATTGTGCCTCAGTGCAGCCTCTTTCACAGGGGGCCTTGCAAGGTGCTTACCCCGGCCGGCCGGCCTGTCCGGCTGAGTGACGACAGCCACCACCTGTCCGCCTGGCCAGGGGACAAGCGCCTCCAGGGTCGGTTGAGCAAATGCAGGGGTGCCCAGAAAGATGATGCGCACGGAGCCAGTCTACCGCTCTACGCGAATCTCGACCACATGGTCGTAGTTGAGGCAGATCTCCTCGTCGAGCATGATGTACATGAGCCTGCCGCCGTCGAAGACGATATTGGTCAGATGTCCGCGGTAGCGGTCCTTGCCTGTGGTGTTTACAGTCACCATAAAGCCGATCCACTGGCGCAGGTAGATAAGCTTCTCCTTCTGCTGCTGCGGCATGGTATCTGTCTCCTCCGGTTTAATCGACCGACTCATGCGGGGTTAGCCATGTTGCTGACAATTGCCTCGGCAAACTCGCTGGTCTTGACGCGCGTGGCCCCCTGCATGAGCCGCTCCAGGTCGTAGGTGACCAGCTTCTGTTTGATGGTTAGGCCGAAGGCGGTATGGATTATCTCCTTCACCTTGCTCCAGCCGATGTACTCGAACATGAGCGCTCCTGAGAGAATCACCGATCCCGGGTTGATGACATCGAGCCCAGCGTATTTGGGCGCTGTGCCGTGGGTGGCTTCGAAAATGGCGCAGGTATCGCCGATGTTGGCCCCCGGTGCTATGCCCAGCCCACCGACTTGTGCAGCGCAGGCATCCGAGAGATAGTCACCGTTTAAATTTGTTGTGGCGATAACATCGTACTCGGCCGGGCGCGTCAGCACCTGCTGAAACATGGAATCGGCAATTCGATCTTTGATTATCATCTTGCCTTG
>CAYPBX010000454.1:0-3012 GCA_964409075.1 uncultured Candidatus Obscuribacterales bacterium | reverse complement strand
CCGGTCGATATACCACCGGTTGCCCACCGGCCCACTGTATATCTCAACCAGATTGCCTGACACACCAGCTCCAGGCAGCATGACCGCTTGCTGGTATTCGTTGAGGTAATATTGTTGGCCACTGGAGGCTATAAGGACTTGATAATTATTGACGCTGATTGTCGATTTCAAGCCTTGCTGCCCGGCTGCAGGCGGCAGGTCGAAACTAGACCAGGCAAGCGCCAGGAAAACAAATAGAGCTGATCTAACGGCCGGGGCTATCTTCATCTGGCTGACTCCATGCATAGGGGCTCACAGTCTCAACTACCCGGCGGTGAGCTGAAAGTTCTGCTGTCCGATATTAAAACTTGCGCGGCTGTCTTAGACGGACTTTCGCGGGCATCGCCCCACCTGGCGCTGTGACCTGGCAGCTTGAACCAGGCGGGGATAGAATGAGAGCGATGAGGAAGCAGCCGCCGGTGGTACGGCTTGCAAAGCAGATCCTGGTCGCCGGAGTCTCTTAACATGCAAGTATCATCAGTGGTATAAACGACCGAAGACCGGGGGTAGGCAAACAGTGTCTTCTGATAATCTTGCGGAAAGGCTGAGGGACAGCGTTGGTCTGGTCTACGATCGCACCCAGTCCCCGGAGATTTATCTGGGGCAGGTGTGTCTGATATCGAAGGGGCGCGCAATAGGCGCTGCCTCGACCATATTTAACTACGATCAGGCGCCTTGGGCCCTGGTTGTGCGCTTTCCTGGCCCGGGAGTCGAGTGTGGCGTCAAGGTGGTTACCACCAGCGCTGAGTTCGACAGGCGACAGGCAAGGCTTGACTACCTGGCCGGCAAGGGGCTGCCTGGCGAGAGTAAGGCGGTCCTGGAGAACGATCTGGCCACCGTAACCCTGGACAGCGCAGCTCCGCCCCTGAACGCAGCAAGGGTGGGCGAGCTGAATAAAGCGCTGACGCTGCAGCTGGATGTCTCCGGCGACGACATCTCCGGCCACATGGAAGGGGCGAGTCTGCCGCAGATCATTCGCCGGGCCCTGGCATCCAGGCGGGATGGCGTGCTTTCGATATTTGACTGGCGGAACTTTCCTGTTGCCAGAATTGGCATTCGCCCGGGACTCATTCAGAAGGTCATATACCGGGGGCTCACCGGCGAAAGCGCGCTCTTTGAGCTTCTTTACCGGAAACCCGGGGGCGTCTTTGTTTTCCGACCACCAGGCTCGTATGCGTGGCCTGAGATGCGCGAAATCACAACGCCACCGGATACTATGGGAGCCGAAGGCATGCGACGGGCCAGCGAGCTACCGGCCGTCATTGCCAGGCTCGGGGGCAGCGATGCGCGCTACAGGCGCATAGCTGCCGAGTATCACCCTGCCGAGATGAGCCCCAGCCTGCAGTGGGTGACCGACCGGCTCTGGACCGCTCTCGATGGCTATATCACACTGGACAATCTCTGGCAGCGCACAGGCGCTGATACGTACATAATTGCAACTGCTGTGCAGGAGATGATTAACCTCGGGCTGATTGCCAGGGCTGATGGGAGTCCCTTCTCCGCTTCAGGGATTCTGGGGACCCCGGTAACCCCTGCTCAGGACGCGGACATGATGGTTGGTACCACCCTGACCGGCTTCTACCTGGATCCGCTTTCATACAGACCCTACCAGCTCCAGGGGGCCTTTTACGGTGTTACGAGAGTTCAGGCTCCAAACTCGCTACTGCACACGCTCCGGTTTCCAACACAGGTAATCGGGGGGCTTGTATTCAGCAGCGAGCGACTTGTCGGCATTAATTCAGGACCGTTTGTCATACCTGAAGGACAGCAGGTCGCTCAGGAGAAGCTCTACCAGATGGTCTATATCGGTGCACTGACAGACCTGGGAGCCAAGCGGCTAAAGACCATTACAGCTGGATTCGACACCCCCCTGGAAGCAGAGCCCCGCCGTCGATATGAGGAGCAGATGCCAGAAGACGCAGAAGAAGAGGAGGAGGCGGCGGAGGAAGCAGAGTCCGGGCTGATTGGCAGGCTTCGGGGGCTGACCGGCTCAGACAGCAAGCTGCCGAAAGGCGCCATAATGATCGGCGCAGCCGTACTTGTCCTTGCGACTTTTGGTTTCGCTATCATGGGTGGTGGCAATAAGAAGCCCTCGCCGGTACCGGGGCAATTAGATGGGCCCGGGCCCAAGGAAAAGCCCGATCCGCTCGCTGCGGTCAAGCAAACCGCGGTAATGTATGCTGGCTTCAAGAGGCAAGCACCGCCCACGTATGAGTATGTGAACACCAAGGAACTCACTGGAGAAACGATATCCTTTGGACTTAATTCTGAGCGCCAGAATCAAAAGCTCCTCTTTCTCCTCTGGGACAACTGGGGACCTATCAACGATCTGGGGTTGATTACAGGAAAGGTCCCCTACACCGACTTTGTCAAACTCGAGCAGAAAGTTGATAGCGGGCAGCAGGGCATAGGTGGCGGACCTTTCACCTGGCTGGCCGGTCGCTTCATCCGGGCAGCAGACAGCAAAATTGAGCTTGCCTTTGTGGGAGCGTACAGATCCCCTGTCGAGGATAAGGCCGTGGTCGTCATCGGACGCTCCTTCAGTGACGAGCAGCCGCTGGACTACAATCTCACCATCAGCGTCGTCGACTCGATGGCCGCAGACTACTCCAAACGTGCAATCAAAGACGGTGCGGTGAAACCAGGAGCACAGAAACCAGAGCAACCGGTGGCAACCAGCGAAGAGGTCTCCGCATACACCACCAAGGTCCAGTCTCTTGTCCAGGGTAAGTTCAGCTTTCCTGAAATTGACGAGGAATCCGAAGAGGAGCTCAGGACTAAAGTAATGTTCAGGCTGGACGAAAACGGGAAGCTGGTCAAGATAGAGCTTGTAAACGGGTCGGGAGAGGAGCGCTACGACCAGGCAGTATTGAGAGCCATCAACGCGAACGTTCCCTATCCCAAGCCGCCCTACACAGGCAAAGAAACTTTCACTGTGTACGTCACCGCCAGCGACGGCCAGATTGCAGCCAA
>CAYPBX010000453.1:0-3021 GCA_964409075.1 uncultured Candidatus Obscuribacterales bacterium | reverse complement strand
GGTACAACAATCACGGTGGAGCCCGGGCCGCTGCAACAAAGGTTCGGGGAGCTGGTGAGAACGCTTCTCAACAGGGATTCTGCAGAAGTCCAACAGCCCGCCTTACGTTATGCTGCAGACAACTGGCACGTCGTCTCGCGTGGTCTGCCGCCAGAAACATATCAGCGTCTCCTTGAGCGGGTTCAATCACTGGCCGGCTCGACGGACTCTGGCGTGCGTACTGCTGCAGTCGATGTGCTGAATCGAGCCATGGATGCTGATGGCGCCTTCCGACTCGTCATGCTCAACTCCACAGACAATGCCGCCTTCCGCAATCTGGCCGTTGAGGCGCTCTTTCGCAATGGCGGTGCCGGCCTCGCGCCCACACACACCAACGCAGACAGTCTGCTTGCTGCCGCCAGGGACCCATCTGCACCAGTAGCGGTGCGTCGTCATGCACACGCCTTGTTGCTCCCCATGATTGCGCCGGGAAGCGCGCTCGAGGGAACCTCTACACACGCAAATATTATTGTCGCGCTTAGTCACGTTGTCAACGGATCGGATCAGGCTGCCTTGCAGAATCTGGTCAACGACGCGGTATACCTGGGTCAAGCAACCGCCAGCAGCACCGACAGCGTAGCTGGCCTTGGTGTATTAGCAAACAGCGGCACCGCCAGAGAACGGCTTGTCAATGCTCTCTTGGACTCCTGCAACAACAACTGCCCTGTCCGAACTGCAGATAATCAGTCAGCCGATCGAGTCAGATTGCAGACAATCGCTCGAGCGTTACATACAATTGATGGAGCCTTCCCCGCAGGCTTGCCAGGACAACAATCTTTACTCGATCACCTGGCTCAATCTCCCAACGCCGCACGACGTACCGCAGCAATCAGCATGCTGGCAGCCATGGCCACCGACGGTGTGCCCGGTGCGGATGCTCCCTCCCAGGCGAGAGCGCAGCAGGCCCTTCTCAATCTTATTGCTCAAACAGGGGGTCGAGGGGGCAGAACTCTCGGCACGCTCCAGTCGATCGCCACAGGCGAGGGTCCTGCTGCAAGCACTGCACGAGATGCACTCGTCCGCATGGCAGTGCAAGATAACTCCCCTGGCGGAACGGCAGAGGACATCTGCCAGACTGTAATTGATCTGGCGCGGCAGCCGCTAAACCCGCGTGGTCGCCTCCCTGCCCATGCAGCCGACACAATCCGCTTGCTCAGAGAACAGGCCGCTTCCGGCAGCATAAGAGCGGTCGATGCCCTGGGCAGAATCTCTAGCTTTGGCACAGCTTCTTCTTCCGGTGCGCTGCAGGCTCTAGTGCACGTGTATGCCGCAAGAACTCAAAACGATTCGATACGCGAGAGGGTACAGCACCATTTCAGCACTGCCAATCCTGATAGAGTCGCAGCAATTGATCAGGCAGTCATCGCGGCCTTCAGAAATATGCCAGCCGAGATGCAGAATCGGCTCATGACCGCCGGTTGGACGAGAAGCATTCTCGAGCGGGCAACTACTCAGGAGCTGACAGGAACTTACAGTGGCGACGGTCAATCCCTGCGAGCAATCGCTCGCCTGATTACCAGACAAAATTCTTCGACAAATGAAGATGCCATTTCAGCTCTGTATGCAATTGCTTCCAGCGGCAACGCTGAGGCGCTAGCGCTTCTGGTGGCTGCCGCCGGCAGAGGCGACAACTCGCCGGAAAGTCTCTCCATTAGGCGTCTGGCAACATCTCGCCTGGCAGAGCTTGGCGGTGTTACGCTGAGCGAGTCGGATAGTCAGGCACCGGACGGTGGACTGACAGCCTGCCTGGAAGTCTTGCAGGGCAGGGCAGCTGCAGGCAACGAGGCCAGCATGAGAATTCTCCTGCAAACAGCCGCCGATCCGATGATCGCCTCCGAATTGAGAGCTGCCTCAATGGATGCCTTACGTGAGGTGCTCAGCTCCCCACATGCTAACCTTGCCACCGAGCAAATTTTGCGGTCCTGGCGAAACAACCCAAGCCCGGCACATCTGGGAATTCTTGCCGCTGCCTCAGCCCAACGCCCCGAACGATCTGATCTGCAGCAGCACCTGCGACAGGGCTACTTGAATCTCATCCGAACAGACTCAGGGCTGTCCGATGCAGAGCACTCCGCGCGCTGCCACACAGCAGCCCTGGCCCTGCTTGCCAATCCCCATTGCCTGACTCCCTCTCTCTTGAGAGAGATGACCACCCACATGAACCCTCAGCTTGCGCAGATGCTGCAAGTTGCAGAGAATGTGCCTGAAGCGACGATGCGACAGATCCTGACCAACCTGCGTGAGGTGTCAGGCAACCCGCCCCCAGGCACGGATGTCTCCGCCGTAGCGCAAGCGATAGGCTCGCTTGCCAGAATCTCTACCGCTGCCGATGTGAGCGCTCTCGTCCAGCTGCGCCAGCGCGCACACGGGAACGACGAGCGTAACGCTGTTGACAGGGCTCTTTTCAGCATGGTCACTCATGCCCGCAATCACCAGGTTCGCGCAAGCGCCTTGACCGCCTTTCGCTCCTCGCCTCTGTGGACTTCATTATCAGAGCCGATGCAGACGGCTCTCAGCGAATTTGCCTCAACCGGTCTCTGTAACAATCTCGAGGAGCTGCGCAACGCCTGCGATGCGGTGGCGCCGCAAAATCCATATCCGCTCGCGGTTCTCATCGACATGTCCATGAACTTCGTGACCTTCGACGGCAGCACGCCTGGCTACAATCCATCGCGCAACGGTCCTGCTGCGCGGGAGATCTGCCGCATCGCCGACCGCATAATGAGCCATGTTCGCTACGGCGACAGCAGAAACCTCAACGGCTGGGTCCTGCCCGTTCTTGCCGCTGCTCGCACACGCTATGCCCAGGACGGTCTTGGGGCGCCAGACTCTGTGCTGGCGGTCATGAGAGATCTGGCTGATGACGGGCGGTTGACAGGTACCCTTCTGCAGGATCTCGAACGAGCCGACCCCAACACCAACGTCAACCGTTGGCAAAGTCATCGCGATAATGTCCAGAACGAGATAAACACTCTCCTGCAA
>CAYPBX010000452.1:0-3030 GCA_964409075.1 uncultured Candidatus Obscuribacterales bacterium | reverse complement strand
CGCCATGCTTATGCCCAGCATCGATGAGATGATGCAGGAGGCTAACTGGGCTCCGGCCGACCTGGAGCTGATCGTGGTTGGAGTCGGCCCGGGCGGATTCACCGGTTTGCGATCTGGTGTCGTCACTGCCCGCACGCTCGCGCATATGCTCGAGCTTCCGCTTGTGCCGATCTCAACCTTTGAATGTATTGCTGAGGCTGTCCAGCTGCCTGCTGCCATTGTGCTCTCGGCCGGCAGGCAGGGCTTTTATGCAGCTGCATACGAGCCCGGGGAGCTCTTTGCTCAAGAGAAGCTGGCGGCAGCTTATGTGGAGGCGCGGGACCTGAAAGCTCTGCTCTTGCAGTATCCACGCACGCTAGCCGACCAGAAAGCTTACAGGCAGCTAACGGCAGGAGCAGAGATAGACTGCCTGCCGGTTGCAGAGTTTAAAAATATGGCCGGTGCCCAGTTGGAATTGGCTCAGCGTAAGTTATCTTGTAAAGTGTCTGGGCCTTGTGCCTGCCTTGCGGAGCTGAGGAGTCTCTTTCCCTGGCAGGCTGTAGTGCCGCTATATTTAAAAGCGCCTTCTGTGACGGTCAAGAGAAGCTATGTCAATCAAAATGCGCCCGATGATGCTAGAGGATCTCCATAGCGTTATGGAGATAGAGCCGGCGGCTTTCGGCAGCCACCACTGGTCCCGGCAGTCCTTTGTCAACGAGCTGTCCAACCCCCGGGGGCACTATTTCGTCATGTGCTCGCAGCTCAACGACAGGCTCATTGGCTATGCCGGCTTCTGGCTGGTAGGGCAGGAGTGCCACATAACCACGCTTGCGGTTCATCCAGCTTGCAGGCGGCTCCACCTGGGAGAGCGCCTTTTAAGCCACCTGATCGGTGAGTGTGAGCAGGCAGGGGCTCTCTGGATGACTCTTGAGGTACGAGTATCGAATGAGGCGGCGCAGAGGCTCTATTGCAAGTGGGGTTTCAAGAGTCTGGGGGTAAGGCGCAGCTATTATAAGGACAACAGCGAGGATGCGCTCGTTCTCTGGACGGAGAGCCTCGCCTCTCCGGCTTTTCGAGATCGACTCGATGACTTGAGGGCCAGGCTGGCGCGAGAACCGCTGCAGACAGGATCGGCAGAGCATGTCGATCTTGACAGGGCGACGCAGCCGCCCTTGGAGTTGGTGCCAGCGCATGGGTCAGGTGTCAGGCAGCGGTGTGAGGGTAGAGCAGATGTGGCAGGTTAGCCCTTACCGGCGTCGATCGCTTCTGGGCCAATTGGTGATTGTTCTGGTCGGGGCTGAGCTCCTCTTTTTCTCAGGCTTCCTCAATTTTTCCTTGCCGGTAGGCAGCGGTGGTAACCTGTCTGCAGCTGCCAGGAATGTCCTGCGCCAGCTTGCCGGGCAGCTGCCACCGCCTGTTCGGGCAGAGCTTTGCTGCTGTCTGCCGGCTGCCCGGCAGCCCGACGAGCCTGTCGCCTTCACCACCTATTTGGGACAGGCGCCGGTTGCTGTGTTTGTCGGTTATATCCTCGGACCGATACTGGGGGCGCTGGCGGCAATTCTCTATCTCTTGACCGGAATCTTTGGAGCAGCTGTGAACGTTCATCCCTTTGTTGCTGGAGGCGGTGTGAGCTACTACAGCCAGCCTTCCTGCGGCTATCTAATCGGCCTGGCAGCAGGGGCCTTTGCTGCCGGCAAGCTCACCGACGGTAAGCGCACCAGCCTGAGTCAATGCCTGGCTGTGCTGTCCGGCGTCGGGCTTATACATCTCTTCGGGCTGGTTTGGCTATTCGGCTATGTGATTGTCTCCGGGATGGCGGAGGGCCTGGAGCACCAGCCTGTTTGGGCTCAGTGGGTGTTTGAGGAGGCTCGCAACCTCTCCTGGTACCCGCTCCCCTGGGATCTTACCTTTGCAGTCATGCTCGTCGGCCTGGGCTTTCCCTTTCGCTGGCTGGTCGATCTCTTGACCGCCAGGGACATTGGACCCAAGCCGCGCCGGCAGGCCAGGCTGGAGGAGATCAAGCCGTGAAGCGTCTAGCAAAGATTGTCTGGGCCTCAGCATTCTTAGGAGGCCTCGCCACCTGGGTCTGGGCCAGCCGTATCGAGTCCAGGCGCTACAGGCTGGAGAAGGTAACAGCTGAGGGGCCAAAGGGATGGCTGACAGTCGGGCAGGCGGGGGGAGTGTCAGCAGAGCCTGTCAGGATCCTGCATCTGTCGGATCTGCATCTGGCTGGCGACGAGTCGCACAAGCTTGAGTTTATCCAGGCTATAACGGCAGACAGATACGACCTGGTTGTACTGACTGGAGATATCTTCGAGAACGACCAGGCTCTCTCTTACGCCGGCTCTCTCTTACGCCGGCAGCCGACTCTGGGAGCCTTTGCAGTCCTGGGCAACCACGACTATTACAGCTACTCGATGATTCACAAGACCTGGGGGAGGATCGACAGGCGCTATCGGCATCCTGCCTGTAAACGCGATGTCAGTCCCCTTATCCTGGCTCTGGAAGCCGGTGGTTTCCGTGTGCTGCGTAATGAGGCGGTCTCCTTTCCGGACAGGAGGCTGCATCTAATTGGAGTTGATTATCCCGGCATCGGCCTCGAGGCTCTGGAGCAGCTGGCAGCACAGGTAGAAGACGACTGGTATCGCCTGTCCATCTTCCACCTGCCGGTCAATCTCGACTATTACGCACAGGCGCGAGTCGATCTGGCTCTTTGTGGGCACACGCATGGCGGACAGATCCGCATACCGGGCATTGGAGCGCTCATTACCGACTCGGAGCTTCCCAGGCACGAGGCATCCGGGATGGTGAGAAGAGGCGAGACCTTGATACATGTATCGCGTGGCCTGGGAGCAGATCCGCGCACCAATTTTCGCCTGTTTTGCCCTCCGGCGGCAACAGTAATTGAGGTTGTTCCTGCAGGAGCCTTCCCTGGTACTCTCAGCCAAGCCAGGGCAGGTGTGACTGAATCTGCCGATAGATCGAGGAGAGCGGGTCACGTTTGAGCCTGACCTTATAGGTGATACCATCGCGATCGAGAGTGCCTGTGAT
>CAYPBX010000451.1:0-3035 GCA_964409075.1 uncultured Candidatus Obscuribacterales bacterium | reverse complement strand
ATTACGCTCAGTCGACATCCCCTCTCAGAATGTACCCACCTGAAGCACAATGATCCGTTCCTGCAGGGATTCGAGCCAACACAATCTCGCCACTATCTGCGCTCAGGCAAGCGCAGCGCTATACTAAGGGCTTAAGCCATCGCAGATAAGCACACGGGCATGCTGAGCATCGCTTTATATCACCACCTGGCAGATGAGTCCCGGTATTTTTCATCTCCTGCAATCCCGGCATTGAAGTCGCCTTACGGTCTTCCTTATCCTGATTGCCCGCCCGGTTTATCCGCCATCGACCAATCTGCTCCGGCACTTGCCGAGCCAGGCCGTGGTTGAGAGATTGCCGGTACCTCTCTGCCCTGTCTGCGGCTGCCCCGGACGCATCGCTTTCGATCACGTAATTGATTTCGTCGAGGCAGGCAGGTCAGAGGTTCCCAGGCAGGCATGGTCGTACAGGCGCTGTACTTCATGCAGCTCTCTCTGGATTGAACCCTGCCCGCGTAAAGACGAGATTCCTGCGCTCTACCACCCCAATTACTTCACGCACGAGCCGGCCACACAGCTACCCTTAAAAATCGGGCAGGCGAGCTACTCTTTCAGGCTGGCAGCTAAGCTTGCCATACTGGAGGCGGCCTGGGGCTACAGTGGTCTGAGTAAAAGAGCAGAGCACCAACAGCTAAGCATTGCCATGGGCAGGCTGCTAGCTCGCCTGCCATGGTTTCGGCAGCGAGCTGGATTTTCAGTGCGCTTTCTTGCTGCCCGTCAGGGCGGGCGCCTCCTTGACGTGGGTTGCGGTGCCGGAGAGTTCATTACACTCATGCAAGAGCTGGGTTGGCAAGCAGAAGGGATTGAGCCGGATAGCAAAGCTGCCGCGCACCAGCTGGCCGGCATGAAAGTGATCGCATCCAGCCTCGAGGAGGCTGAGCTTGCAGCAGGCAGTTATGATGCCATTACGCTCCATCATGCCCTCGAGCACATGGCCAGGCCCAAGGAGGCTCTGAGAAAGCTTATCGGCTGCCTGCGATCAGGCGGAGTGCTCGTCAGTCTTTCTCCCAACCCACAAGGAATTCCCGCCCGACTATTCGGGGACTGCTGGCGTGAGCTCGATCCGCCCAGGCACCTGGTTTTGCCCAGCGCACAGGGATACAGGATTATGCTCGCGCAGCTAGGGCTAAAGCACAACGTCTGGACGACGATGCGCCTGGCCCGCTGGGTCATTCCAGAGAGCCTGGCTATTGAACAGACCGGACAGCTCTCCCCGCCGCAAGACTCGCCCTATGCGAGGCTCCTGCAGATCTTTTCCGAGATCCTGGCCATGGTTTTGCCCGACTCCGGAGAGGAGATTGTCTGCATAGCTCGAAAAGAATGAGCGGGCGCCTCAGTCTGACGATAAGGGTCTCAGACCAATCTGAATCCCAAAGACCTGAGGAACCTTCCTGAGGCACACTCGATCGGATCCGTCTCCATCCCGGCAGGCAGGTTGAGGTAAGCCAGCGCACTGCTGGGTATTATCTCAAAAGGGGGCACCAGCTATCCCGACCGACATTGCTTCACCATTTGAGACTGTTCATGCGCTTGCTCCACTCGATTCATTCGGTAAACCCGACAACCGGCGGCACCAGTACCTTTCTCCGCCAGATCATCCAGGCTCATAAGGAAGCCGGCAACCAGGTTGAGGTGGTTTGCCTGGACAGTCCAGCAGAGCCGTATTTGAGCAACTTGTCCGTGCCTGTGCACGCTCTTGGCCCGGGACTGCTCAAATACGGCTGGACAGCAAGCTTCGTGCCCTGGATGCGCAGGAACGCCCCCGACTTCGATGTCATAATAGTCGATGGCCTGTGGCAGTATACGAGCTTTGGGACCTGGCTGGCGCTTAAGGGGATGGCAGTACCGTATGTGGTGTTTCCACATGGCATGCTGGATCCCTGGTTCAACCAGGCATATCCTCTCAAGAAATTAAAAAAGCGCATCTACTGGCCTCTGGCTGAAGCACACGTATTGAGAGATGCTCGAGCTGTGTTTTTTACCTACGAGGAGGAGCGTCTAAGAGCAGGTCAGTCGTTCAGACCATGGGGATGCAACGAGCGGATTCTCGGACTCGGAATCGACGACCCACCCGACAACGCCACCCTTCAGAAACAGGCGTTTCTCTCCACTTTTCCCGCCCTGGCAGGCAAGCGCCTGCTTCTTTACCTGGGCCGCCTGCACAAAAAAAAAGGATGCGACCTGCTCCTGGAAGCCTTTGCCAGGCTGGCTCCAGTACAGCCCGATTTACATCTTGTCATGGCGGGACCGTGCAGAGACGATTATGCCCTCAGGCTCAAAAAGCACGTTGAGCGAAAGTTCCCAGAGGCAGGAGCAAGAATTACCTGGACAGGAATGCTCGACGGCGAGATTAAATGGGGAGCGCTGTGCGTGGCTGAAGCGCTGATTCTGCCATCACATCAGGAGAACTTCGGGCTGGTTGTAGCAGAAGCAACAGCATGCGCCACTCCGGTCCTAATCTCTGATAGAGTCAACATCTGGAGAGAGATAGTCGAGGATGGAGCAGGCCTGGTTGGCCACGACGACCTCGAGGGGACGACAGAACTAATCCGATCCTGGTACCAGTTTAGCCCGGACACCCGTGCACAGATGGCTAGAGCCGCCAGACAGTGCTTTACGCACAGATTCGAGATGGGCACGGTATTCAAGAGATTTCTCGGGCAGCTGGAACAGATAGTCCAAATCCACCCCTGCCCCACCGACAGGGACGGAGATACTGCTACCCTTGGACCTTGAGCCTGCAGTTTGCGGGCTCTGCGAACCTGGCCTTCTTAACCAGGCCGCGACAGTTACAAGCTCAGCGCTATACTTAAGCTCTGTGCGAGGCGCTCCTTCATGAGACTTCTCGGGATATCTTGAGCAGATGAAAACATTTGCAATCAGGACTGAAGGCCTGGGCAAGATGTACCGGATTGTCCGGCACAAGACCCAGCGCAGCGAGTATCTGGTCGGCTCGCTGATCCAAGCAGCAACAGCACCACTTGCGCGTCTCAAGC
>CAYPBX010000450.1:0-3038 GCA_964409075.1 uncultured Candidatus Obscuribacterales bacterium | reverse complement strand
GCCTAAGTGGACGGCGATGGTTCGGGTTCCTTACAAGACCGACGGCGAAGCGAGCTCGCGGCAGCTTGAGCTGGAGCCGCTTATGGTCTCGACATCGAGAACCTTCGATGACTCCAAGAGCGCCCATCCCAAGGATCCGCATTTTGCAGTTGAGCAGGGTGGTCACTGGGTTTGGACTGCCATACTTCTAATCGGAGGCTTCGGAGGCATGCTGGGCTCAATCGTCTATCTGGTGAAGACCAGGCGAAGCAGAGTCAGACCTGCCTCACGCGCCGGCGGCAAAATCGACACGATCGGTGGCCGGCCTAATGCATGGGGAGCGATGCAGACGAAGTGGGGAGAGGTGCTCGCGGGAGATCGAAGCAAGGATGCGTTCAGGCTAGTTGTGACGCTCTTGCGCAGGCAGCTAAACCGGACGACGGAAACGGTGCAAGATCTGGCTGCCAGTGATAAGCCTGTCGATTGGGCTCTGGCAGAGGTGCTCTCGGTGTGCGAGCCTGCGTACTGGAGCAACCGACCGGCGTCGAATGAGTGCCTGGCTGTGGCGGACAAAGCCATGGCACAGTTGCGGGAGGCTTTGGGCAAACCTCCAACAACAACGGTGACCGTGCCCTGAGCATGCCCAGTTTACAGAAAGGTCCGGGGACAATGCTGTACCGCCCCTTTCTGTTTTGCCTATTGCCTATCAAGATAATGCAGCGATGAGGATTTTAACCTGCGCTGCGTCATCTTGATAGGTCAAGTAACTAACCATATAATATAGCAATATACCCCACAAATGGAGGTGGATTATGGAGCGCTGTTTTATATTGACTACTGCTGCGCTATCTTGACATCCATAAAATTGTTCCAAAGTTACTCAAGAAAATCCTGTGCTCGTACCCGCTTTGGTACTGGGGACAAAAGAGGAGAGAGAGCGAAGAGCTGTTACTATGCAGAGTGCCAGGCTTGTATTGTCAGTAGATGATTATTAGAGTGTAGTTCTGTTTTTGGATGTCGACACACATTTGATTGGCGGACTTTTGAGGAACTAGAAGCTACGGCGGGGAAGTAAGCAGGCTAATGGTGGATCTCTGGGAAATCTGGGGATTGGTGTGAAGTAACCGCCGATTTTGTCGTAGGCTTTCATGTGAAAGCGCCTCCGCGAGCTTTCTTTTTCGTTGGTTCTGCGCCCCGGCCGTTCTGCTCAGCAGCTCACTTCCGGGCTGCTCTGCTTCATTTTCATACAGATAGCAATTCTCTAAAAGCTTTACCACTAAGGATCAACGGTTTACTGACGAAAAGGACAATCGCGGCAGGATGATGCGGAATCAATGCAAAGGACTGCCGCATGATCGACCTCCCGGAGCAGGACCCATCCGGGCGCAGGGTAGCTGAGGCTACCTGCGCGAACTGGGCCCAAGCAGCCTCTGTCGATATGTTCCGGGCGAGCAGAGGTTGCGCAAACTTTTGGGGTTGCCAGAGTAGGCAGCCCTGCCTGTGAGTTTTTCTAACCTGGCATTTCGCCAGTTGTGTTTTGACTTACCCAATTCACCTTTCAGGAGATGAATCATGTCATCCGCAGAGGCTGCTGCCCTTGGGGCAGCCCCACTTTGGAGATTGAGGATTGAGTCGAGGCTCCTGCAGTCGCTTGGTATTGCCAGCCTGGCGGTGGCGGTGGCATTGTTTGCCGCAGCGACGCTTCCTGTGCTCGAGCGCACTGGCTTGGGACTCTTGGTCGCAGTTGGGGTAATTTCCTTAGGCCACTTCCTGGCCGGGCGTCGCAGCGACCAGTTATGGTTCAGCGGCACCACTACCATGGCTGCGGGCTACGCTCTAGCGGCTTTCTTTGCCTATGCCAGCTACTACCTTAATAGTCTGAATCTGCAGGCGTTAGGGAGTCCCTACTTGTGCTGGTTGCTTGAGCTCAGTCTGGCAACTGTGGCCGTTGTACACGCTGCTCGCAACTCAATCCTGCGCTGGGCAGCGGTGCCATTCACGCTTCTACTCGGCATCCACGTGCTCTTTCATTCGCTTACCTCAAGCGATGTGGTTGCTGTTGCTGGGCTCTCCATGAAGGTCTCGGCTATTGCAAGCGTAACAGGCACACTCTGGCTTGCAGGACTGTGCGCGCTCTACAAGCAGCTGGGCGAAGGCGCCTCTGCCGGCGCCGTGAAAGCGCTCTATTCTCTAGCGCATGAAGGCTGCTTTCTAGCTGCTGCCGTAAGCGCGCTTGCTTTGCCGAACTTCCTCAACTCCCTGGAGTATGCACCTGTCTGGTGGGCGCTCGAGACGCCGGTTCTGCTTGCTATCTGCTGGCGGGATCGCAGCTTTATCAAGCACGCGTTCGTCATGGGCATCTCGGCCCTGTCGGCCGTGCTAGTGCTCTTGAACAAGCTGGATCTTGGCGTTGTGGTCAGCATGGCGGTGCCGCTGTCCGGAGCAGCGCTGGCCATGGTCTATCGTTTTGTGCCTTCCAGCTGGGCTCACTGGCAGAAAGTCACCGGCTATGCCACTTACCTCTACAGCTCAGTTCTGGTAGGGATCGCCCTTCCGCTCACCAGGCTTGGTGCCTGGGAAGCGCTGCCTTATTTCCTGTTCGAAGCGGCCGCTTTGCTTTCTCTTGCGCTGCTGCTTCGAGACCGCATTCTGCAGCAGATCGGTCTTCTGGCCGGTACAGGAGCACTGGCTCTGTACGCGGCTTTCTGGCCGCAGTGGGACTTTGTCACCACGGCGCTGGTTGTGGCAGGCTGCTACGGACTCAGCTTAACCTATGGTTGGGCAAAAAAGAATGGCGGCTGGAGCGGATCGGAGTTTGTTCCCCTGGCTGGGCGGCAGGTACTCAGCGCTCGCGAGGCCGGTTGGCTGGAGATCATTGTCGGAGCAGCCGGCTACCTGGTGATGATGTCGGGTACCTATCTGCTCTTGGAACACCCATTCAACACTATCGTCTGGGGTGTTCTGGCTCTTGGGCTCATCCTCTTCGGGTTTGCTACCGACAAGATGGGTCACCGTTTCAGCGGTGTGGTAGGCATCTTTGCCACTTGCGCCAAGCTGTG
>CAYPBX010000449.1:0-3041 GCA_964409075.1 uncultured Candidatus Obscuribacterales bacterium | reverse complement strand
CCCGCGATCTGATTGCTCTGGTGAACCAGGTCGGGCAGCGACTTAGCGGCCGCCTGGAGAACAGGTCTTCTCACGAAGGTCACTTTCATGCCACCGGGCAGCCGAATCTCATGCGAATGTTCAACGCCGACAACAACCCGATTTTGCACCTGCGCAATCAGCACGAGGTGTCGTTCATGGTCAGAAACGGCGCCAGCAATGTGTTTTTAGCCAACAATCAGCTCGTACCCGGTAGCCCGAACGTAAATGCATTTCTTCTAGCCAAGAACGGCAGAAGCTACATTCGCGGCTACCAGGAGCTTGATTTCGGCAACAACATGGAAGTTTACGGGGTCAGCCTGCGTCCGGAGGAGCGCCCGCACCTGATCTCGCACCAGTATTTCAATCAGGCAAGGGACAGAAACGGCCTTCCAGGGTTTCTGCCGCCCAATGCCTATAAGTCAGGCTCTGATGCCAACGAGATGGCCTCCGGCCAGAGAGTCTATGCCCTCTCGAGCGCGGTTGTCGGCTCGCTCAATCAGGTATTTTCTGCAGCCATTCCGCGCGGGGTGATTGTCGTCGACAACACCGGCGTGCTCAACGGGATCTATGTCCCTGGTGGCGATGATATCTGGTCCAACGAACTCATGTCACCCAACAAGATACAGGTGACTGGCTCTACATGCGGTGGCGGCATGATTGCCGACACCGGTGCTGGAGTCGGGCATCTTGGTGCCATCCAGAACTACGTCAATGATAACTATGATGCCCTGATTGGAGGCGATGCGGACAAAAAAGCCGTCCTCAAGGGAATGATTGACGATGCAGGCATTGACCAGTTTCCAACGGCGTTCCCCGACTCAAATGGGCTGGTGACGGAGGACGGCATAAACTACCTGAAGAATACCACAGTGACTAACTGCGACAACCAGAACACCGGGTCCGGCAACCAGCCTTGCAATCTTGAGAATCTCCAGAATGTATTCGGCCGGGGTGCTGGCAGCGGAGGTAGTGTCACCACCTCGGGTAATCTGACCGCGGTGGAGAAGTTCCATCAAGATATCTGCCGCGAGCGGGCGACAGGCGCCCAGTGCGCTACGATCGCGGCAGCAGGAGGCACGACCGGTCTCAAGGTCTGGCAGACCAACGATTGCGGGCTCAGGAACATCCGGCAGGGATCTTTGCAGGAGCTCATGAACCAGACCAGATCCGGAGCGGTGCGTGCTGATATGGAAGCACGCATGCGGCAGATAAAGCCTGCTGCCACCCAAAATGAAATAAACGCTGTCTTCAACAGCGCAGTTCCCATCGGGCGCGTCAGCTATATCTACATGCTAAACGGCACCCTGGCCCTCACGCAGACAGCGCCATCTTTCCCGCTGCCGACCAACATGCAGGCGCAAAACCTTCCCGACGGGGTCCTCACTAACTACACCCGCTTCGACCAGCCTGCCAAGCTCGATGGCATCACCAACTGTGACGGAGAGTGTGGCTGGCCGCACCCCTTCGACTGCCCGCTCGATTCCCAGGCTTGGGGACAGGATTCAGCCGACTGGACCCCATCCTCCGGTTTTGGAAATATACTTGGTGTCATCAAGTTCATGAATCGCGCCCAGGGTGGAGGACGGTTCTGCTGCCCCTGCTAGACTGGATGCTCCCTGAGAACCAGGCGGTCTCAGGTTGTGTGGGCCTGACAGTGCGCTGGCAGGCCTATCGGCTCAACATGACAGATTGAAGATCTAATGCCAGGTTCACCACCAGCTGCTAACCTGAGAGCAAGAGAAGAGAGCTGGTTTTTTCCAGGCGTTAGTACGAGGAGCGGTTCTATGGAAGAGGTCGCAGGTGCTTTCCTGACACCATGCTCATCCGGCGCAGCGTTTTACGGCGAGCTGCTACTAATTGACCCCCGGAGCGGCAAACAGAGATTATTGTCTCTTGCCTGTGCCGGTAGAAGGCAGGCAGGAGCGCTTGCTTTTCTGCTGGCCCTGTCTCTGGGAGCAGGGCAGCAGGCAGCCCAGGCCCAGCCAGGGCGATATCTGATTGCTCAGGCTGCCGAGCGGGGCGGCCAGGGGGAGGGAGCCTGGCAGCTTCTCAGAGAGCCGATGGAGCTTCCCGGACTGCCTGCGCCCACCGGTTTTCAGTACAAAAGTGGGCTCATGTATCCTAACAAGAAAGGCGGCCCTTCAATCGGCATGCGTTATGTGACCCAACAGGATCCATCTACAGCGGCCAGCCGGTACAGGGAAGCACTCCGGGACTCTCAGTGGAATGTCAGGCCGGCTGTGTCGGGGAGCAAGGGGCTCGTTATCAGCGCCAGCAAAGGCAAGAATTCTTGCCAGATTACAGTCTCTGGCAGCAACGATCCTGCCTTTCCGACCATGATTTACATCAGCTATCAGATGGGGCGCTAGGCTGGGCTGTGGGCCGATCTTTGATTGTCGTACCGGGCTGTCTAGATCTTCTATCTTTTCTTGTGAGTGCCGTCGCAGGTAGCGAGCCGGTAGAGAGGATTAAAAGAAGTATTGTGCTCTCTCCTGGAAAACTTTGCCTGGGTGCATGGCAATGCCAGGTTGATGCAGTAAACTAAGGCATGTGCGCAAGCTGAAACGATTGGCCCTGGTGTTGTCAGTGGTGCTGGTGAATGCGCTGGCACCGTACATGGTTGCAGGGGCCAATGAGCCTATAACTAACCTCAACCAAATCGAGTTGGAGCTGGAGCAAGGGCGTGCAACCGACGAGCAATTAGGCAAAATCCAGGCTCTGATCCTAAAGCAGCCCGGCAATGGGCGCCTGCACTATCTGCTGGGCAGGTGTCTGGAGGCGCTCGGCTTTGAATCGCTGGCTGCCGAAGAGTATGAGCGATCCCAAAAGCTTGCACCGGCGCTCATTCAGGCTCAGTATTGCCGGTGTGCACTTCTCTTTCGGCTGGGCGAGGTGAGCCAGGCTCGCGGGATGCTTGCTCGCCTGAGAGATAAGGCAGGCGATGATCCCAACTGGTTGCTCAAACTGGGATTCCTGGCAGAAGGGCTCTCAGACAGAGATGCTGCCGCCGACCTGTATGC
>CAYPBX010000448.1:0-3043 GCA_964409075.1 uncultured Candidatus Obscuribacterales bacterium | reverse complement strand
TCCGGCGAGGAACCGTCTGGCGAGCGGGGCGAGAGCGGACCGCTGGCGAAGCCAGCGAGGGAGCGATTAAAAAAGGGTACATAGATCTTGGCTGGGATGGGATATAGAGCCAGCCATCGGAGACAGCCAGGCATGGTACAGGCGCCGAGCAATCGCAATATCTGGGAGGAGAAGATCTTCGATCTTCGCCGTTATGACCTGGATGCCCTGGACCAGGAGGGCATTAGCCCTGCCGATATCATTAGTTGGCCGGTGCCAGGGCTTACCTTTGTGCGCATCGACGGCATCCTCAGGTCCTGGGACATTGAGCGCGAGAAGCAGCATGCTCAGCAGCAGGCGCAGCCCCAGCAGCAGCAGGACCCCAACCAGCTGCCCAAGCGCATGTACCTGATGGAGGATGCCCTCACCGGGTTGAACTCCCAGCGGGCCAATCTTGCCTTCTTCACGCACGGCACCCAGTCCGGGGTCAAATATTATATGGGCGCTTCGCTGCCCGGCATTTCCGACCAGGACCACGGTGATGCCAGCGGTGCGGAGGTGGCTTATCAGACATTGCGCTCGATTGTTCACAGCGTCTATGACGGGGTGGACATCTGCGACCACTCCTTCACCATGAAGGAGATTAACGACCGGATATCTCCCCTGGCGAACCATGTCGGTATCGTCACCGGCATTCCGTCGCTCAAATCCACCGCTGGCGATACCATGGAGTCCGAGCAGGTGGAGCGCCTGGCGACCGGGCTGCAGGGGCACGACTTCGGGATTCTCGCTCTTGCTGTGCCGATCCCGACCCATCTGGTCAGCCGCGAGGAGTTCTCTGTTGTCGAGCAGATTCAGCGCGCTCAAGAGGATGAGGATCCAGAGAAGAAACGGAGAGTCAAATACTACCTGGAGCTGCAGGACGCTTATCTCAAGCATGTACAGCTGGGAACGGCAATCGGGATGTGGCAGGTGGGTGTTTACTTCTTTGCCTCGGAGCGCTCTGTGTTTGTCCGTCTGCAGTCTCTCATTCGCTCCACCTATGTAGACGAGCAGAGTCGCCCGACTCCCTTGCGTACCCATGAGATCAAAGGATTGAAACCGCATCTCGAGCAGTTTGGACTCCTGAGGAACCAGCGGCAGGGCGATCAGATCCAGCACCTCTTGAGCTACAAGCTCCTGAGCCCGCTGAACTCGAGAATGCTGTCAGGCTATGTGCACCTGCCCAAGAAGGAGATGCCTGGCTTCCGCATCAAGCGCTCGGCCGAGTTCAGCCTGGCTGAGATACCGCCTAAAGATCCCGACAGAACCATTGCGGTCGGCAATATTCTTGACCGCGGCTATGATACCGGCAATCTTTACAAGATTGATATCGATGCTCTACAAAAGCATACCATTGTATGCGGTGTCACCGGCGCAGGCAAGACCAATACCTGCTTCTATCTTTTAGGGCAGCTCTGGAACTACAAGATACCTTTCATGGTCATCGAGCCTGCTAAATCGGAATACCGGCATATGATGCTCATGTCGGAGAAGTTCAAGGAGATTGGGCAGGTCTTTTCGCTTGGGGACGAGACTGTCTCGCCTTTCCGCCTCAATCCCTTCGAGATCATGAGGGGCGTCAAGGTGCAGACGCATCTGGATGCCTTGAAGTCGGTGTTCAATGCGAGCTTCGAGATGTACTCACCCATGCCGCAGGTGCTGGAGAAGGCGCTCAACACAATCTACGAGATTCGCGGCTGGGACATGGTGCAAAACAGAAACAGGCGGTTGCCGCCCGGTATCAAACCTGGTGACCCTGACTGCCCGTCAGAGATTTACCCTACCATGAAGGATCTTTACGAGATTATTGATCCTATCGTCGAGCAGTTTGGCTATTCCGAGCGCATCGGTCCTGACGTGCAGGCGGCTCTGAAGGCACGCGTTGGCTCCCTGCTCATCGGCGGCAAAGGTCAGATGCTCAACACCAGGCGGTCTATTCCGCCGGAGGTGCTCTTCGGACGCCCGAGCGTGGTCGAGCTGAAGATGGTCTCGGAGGACAGCGAGAAGTCCTTCCTCATGGGCATGCTGCTCGTCTTTCTCTATGAGTACCGCGAGGCGTTGGGTCCGTACGAGAGCCTTCAGCATGTCATGCTCATAGAGGAGGCTCACCGCCTCCTGAAGAACATTCCCACCGGGCAGACAGGCGAGAACGCCAATCCTGCCGGCAAGGCGGTGGAGTTTTTTACAAACATGCTTGCTGAGATCCGGGCATACGGGCAGGGATTCATCATCGCCGATCAGATTCCCAACAAGCTGGCCCCGGAGGCGCTCAAGAATACCAACTTGAAGGTCATGCACCGCATAGTCGCAGTGGATGACCGTGATTCCATGGGCGGTGCCATGAACCTTGATGATATTCAAAAGCGACACGCGACGGCGTTGGGCACGGGACGGGCGCTTGTGTATGCTGAGAAGATGGAGCAGCCGTATCACCTGCAGGTAATGTTCGACAAGAGTACTGCAGTGCCGCCGCCGGACTCTCCGGGGGAATCGGATCAGATGGTCCGTGACGCTATGAAGGGACTGAACATCGTGCAGACCTTCGACAGGCACCTGGGGTGCAAGTTCTGTCTGCACCGTTGCGACTCCGACATCCTCGACACGGCTATTCCGGTGGCTGACGATTCCCTTTTTCGTCAGGTTTATAATCGCTACATTCTCTCAACCATCAAGGATCTCACTCAACTGGTGCACTTCCGCGCTCACATCATTCATGAGATACAGCGCATCATCGGCGGACGCGCCAGAACCGGCAACATCACCGGCATTACCTGGTGCGCGCTGACGCAGGCTACAGAGAGGTATTTTGAGCGCAAGGGCGAAGAGCATTACTGGTTCTACGATCAGGTGCGAGAGCAGCACCTGCGCTGGCTGAACCTCCTGCGCCCGGCTTTCCAGCCTACGGAGGTCAACAGGAGGCTGGATATCTCTGTTTTGCGGCAGTGGCGCGACGACTTTGTAGAGCTGCACCGGCGCGATCAGGGCCGGTGCGTCATCGGCGGGGCGTTTTATCAGCCCCGGG
>CAYPBX010000447.1:0-3053 GCA_964409075.1 uncultured Candidatus Obscuribacterales bacterium | reverse complement strand
GCCACAGGGCTTGAGAGGCGATTAAGCTTGCTGATGAACGCACACGCTCCCTCCTTAGGGTGAATCTTTACTTTCAGAACGCCTCCGGCAAAAGCACACTCCCGTCTCAATCATAGCTGAGACCCCGGCACCGATGGAGAAGGATCCCGGCTGTCTAAGCTGGGGATGAGGACGCATCTGCTCTCTGCCTGGCGGCTGCTCTGAGACTCTGGCTTGCCGCTGCCCTGGCCGATCATGCTGGCAGCGCCCGGTGGTGCGTGATGCTTGTGCTTTCCCTGCAATTGAGAGGGTTTCGGCTGGACGGTCCGGTTCAATGTAACAGCAGGTCTCATTGGCGAGGCTTCAGGCCCTAATTGCCGTTAAAATGAGCAGCGTATTGAAATCGTTCAAAATAAGATGGAGATTGCAAACGAGATTGTAGGTAGGGGCAAGCCGCTCCGCATCGAGCATGATGTCTCAATCGGGACTTACGATATTGATTTTGTCGGGCATGTGAGCAACATCTCTTACTTGCGCTGGCTGGAGGATGCCAGGCTGAAGCTGTTCGAGACCTACTTTCCACTGGAGCGGTTCGTCCGGGACGGGCTGACCCCGGTTCTGGTATCAACCAACATCATCTACAAACGCCCCATTCGCCTGTTCGAGAAGCCCGTAATCGATATGTGGGTGAGCAGCATAGGCAACGCCAGCTTGACGATTGATGCTGAGATTTGTGTCAACGGGCTGCTTACCTCCCGAGTCAGGCATGTGGGTGTCTTTATTGAGCTGGCTACTGGTAAGCCGGTGCGCTTGCCGAAAGTTTGCGTGAGGAAGTTTCAGGAGAGCTCGGCCCGCGTCTTGCAGACTCTGGTCAGGTAGACAGCCGGCTTCATCCGCCGGCGGCTCCAGGCAGATATGCGTCTTGAGATGGATTACACTGTCTGAGGGTCAAATCGGGCGTGCCCTTCTTGCTTAACGGTTTCTGGAGGATAATTGGTCAAAGAGATGCCAGAGACCGATAAGAGGCGACCGCAGATGCTTGGTTCCGGCATAGCAGCAGCTGTTGTTCTCCTTACCTTCTGCCTTGTGCTTCTGCCTGCCGCATACGGTAGCGTGGGGGCCGCTGCCTTTCCGGGACTGGTAGCTGCCCTCTGGGCAGCCTGGCTCTATCGTCTGCCAGGAAGGGTCGACAGAGCCAAGTTTCTCCATCCGCGTGCCAGGACGTTCCAGCTCGATGCCCGGCAGGCAGCGCTTAGGATTAAAGAGAGCCTGGAGTCGGCGACTGTCAGTTATGGTGAGCCCTGGCAGTGTCTTGTCCAAGACCCTGTAGGCGGCAGGCTGGTTTTTGCAATTGACTGGATCGACAAGAAGGTGCAAGGACTCAGTGGACACTTCGTCAAGGTCGAGCAGCGCACCGTCAGGCTTGAACGCAGGCTGACTCTACAGGTTGCCATAGAGGAGCCGATGTCTGGCTGTGCGATGGTCCAACTGCACTGGTGCCCTTCTGCTCCCGGCAATCCAGCAGCCTGCGATCATGTTATCCGCGCAACCTCAACTGAGATCGATCGCTGCCTGGGTGTGGGAGTGCCTGCCCCGCGCAGGCGTTCCAACTGGGTGGAGCCACCTTCATGGGCTCTGATTGCTGTTACGGCTGTTATGCTCAGCATCCTCTCAATCGATGTTTTCGGCTATCTTGGCAGGATTGAGGCTGAAAGGCGGGAGCGGGCCGAGGCGGCTGCCCGGGCGAGAGTCGAATTTGCACGCAGGGGCAGCCAGATGCGCTGTGAGATTGCCGAGTGGCAAAAATTCAAGAGGGTAAGCGGGATTTGACCGGTGACTTAGGGCGCTTCTTTGAGGTTCTGGGACTGGCTCCGACAGCCGACTGGCAGGAGGTGGAGTCAGCCGATACTCAGGCGCGGCAGCGTATGCAGTCACAGCAGCTGAGAGGTTCTGGCGTTGTGGTGCCAGAGGCTCCAGAGAGCCCTGTGGAAGAGATTGAGGCTGCCTACAACGCTTTGAGGAGCGCTTTTGCATCCGGCCAGATTGAAATTGGTAAGCCTTTCCAGAAGGACGGCGGCGATCTGAGACAGGAGCTCTCTGCTGCCCAGCGGCGTGCCTTTGAGGCTGCGACCAGCTCTCCGTGTGGACCGGATCCCACAGCCGGTGTCTCCCGGGATTCAGGCAGGAGGGATATCCTGGCAGCTCAACGCCGTGCGCTCAGCCTAGCCGGACAGGTAGAGGGAAGCAGAACGCCTGCCGAGACCCTGCCTTCTGAAGCTTTGCCTCCGCTGTCCAATTCCGCCAGGCCATCACTTGCAGACTACCTGGAAGGCGGAATTACACTTGCCGGGCAACCGCGGGAATGGGTGGCCCGTTGGCTTCTGTCCTGCCTTGTCCTTAGCATCTGGGTGGTGTTGACTTTACTTACGCCGGCAATCAGGTTTCTGCACACTGGTCTTACCGGCACCACTCAACCCCCTGCCCGTGAGTGGGATCTTGCCACAGTCGATCGGCGCCTCTATGACCAGTGGCTGGCTTATCAGGCGGAGAAGCGGCGTTACCTGGGGCAGTATTATGGCAGACGGGTGTCTGCCCAGGACGCCCAGGAGTGGCGACCACCATTTCTGCTGGATGCTGTTGAAGGAACAGCTGGGATCGATCTGCCGGTCGGGCGGACTCCCTACCCGACTAAGCTGGAGGCGCACCAGTAGCAAAGCTGCTAGTTGAGCGTTGACAAATTACCGACATGTAGGCGGCGCCATGCGCCATCCGGGCCGGGGCGCCAGCCTCTAAACGTGATGCGTTATAGACGAGACGAAAATTTTACGCCCGGGAAAAGGCGAAGGATTCGTGACTACTATGCCAAGGCAGCGGAGCGTAGCGCCCGGGCTCACGGGTGCGGAGCGAAGCAGGTGAAAGCGAGGAGGCGCGCACAGCGAGCCGACGCAGCGGCTACAAATAAATCTCCGCAGCCGAGCGGGCAGGGCGCTTACAAACTAGCTAGCATCAAGTCGAGGGGGATGCCGGTCTTGTGTGATTGCTCGCGAGGCGGACAGCTCAGCCAGCGCCTCATC
>CAYPBX010000446.1:0-3061 GCA_964409075.1 uncultured Candidatus Obscuribacterales bacterium | reverse complement strand
CCTTGTTGCCACCAGGGAGATTCCGCAAGGTAGCTTAATTGAGAGCGAAGCCTTGACCCACAACGTATTCAGACAGGGAGAAGCACCGGATACGAGTATGGTGTTTACCTCCGACGCAACTGGGATGATGTCCACCTCAACCATCAAAGCCGGTCAGGTGATAACGGATGCTCACCTGCTGCTGGATCCCAAAGAGTATGTCTATCGAGGACTGATAGCAGCAGGAGCAAGCGAAGGCAGCATGGCGCTTGCCTGTTTCGATGCCGCGGTCAAGCTCGACCCCAAGCTGGGTGAAGCCTACTACTACAGGGGCTGGCTGTACGACTCCCTGGGTAACACACGGCTGGGCAAGCTCAATTATGCCAAGGCTAAGCAGCTGGGTTTCGAACCACCAACCAGCACGTCCACCAATAGTAAAGAATGAACATTCCGATCACACTCCATAGCTCTAATGCACAACCTATGATGGCCAATAATTGCAGTAAAGAGAACAGATAATGCGCAAGCAGGCTCAGCTCGATGTCAGTTCATCTACCAGAGCTTCTGTAATTGGCAATCCGGTCACCGCCTCAATCCATCCGTATTGGCCGCTGGGATTGCTCTCGAGAAATACAAAACGACCATCCGGAGCCACGACCATATCAATTGCACTGTAGACAAGTCCGAATCTCCGCACCAGCTGAAACAGCCTCTCGGTTATCCCCTCGGGCAAGGGATATGGCTCGTGCTTGAGTGCTGACGGATTCGGGTGAGCTCTCCAGTCCACCTTTGCCTGGGCATCATCCTGAGAATGAATCGCCACCGGGAAGATCTTCCCGCCGACAACGGTTATGCGCAGCTCCAGCTCCTTGTCCACGTATTCCTGAAAGATGCCAGGTGTGTACCTGACCGCCGGCAGCGAATCGAGATGCTCCTGAGTAAGCATCCCGGCAAAAATACCTTCGCCCGGGCTCAGATCTAGAGGCTGAGAAAAAGCTTTGTAAATTATCCTGCCACCACAAACGTTGTAGAAGTCCCTTATCTCATGCGGGTCGTTTGAGATGAGTGTGCGCGGCGTATCAAGCCCAACAGCACGAGCTGTCATCAGCTGCGCAGGTTTAGAGGAGGCCATGCGGTCAGACTCGGGCAGATTGATCCAGCGCCAGGCAGATATCTTCGCCAGACCAGCAAGCGCAGCCTGCGACTCAACCTTAGCAAACTTCCTCTCAGCCCCTGCCAGATCTTCGGGAAAGCCCGCCGGGTTGAGGCTGCGATACCAGGCGCTCTTTATCTCGCCCAGGTCAACAGTTCTACCGTCGGCTGAGATTCTACCTTCCAGTTGGCCGTTTGCAATCTCCATGGTCAACGTTGATTCGGCAGGATAGAAATCGACGTTGAAGCGCAGATACGCTACACCGCGCCTGGAAAGATAATCGATGACGCAATCGGCTGTCGGGTCGAATCTCTCCGTTGCCAGGAGCACATATTCCGGCGTCTTCATAACCTGTGCAAAACGCTCCTTCTGGAATTCGACCTGCCTACACATTCAGTGAACAGCATCCGGTGCGAATTCCCTTAAATGTTTCGTAAATGGTTAGCGGACAGCATGCCTGTTGTGGTCAGGGCCGAGGGAACACCAGGGAGTAAATGTCTACGAGACTTCCAGGTTGGATAGCAACACGAGAATTCGCGAAGCCATGAACCTAAGGCGATCTTCGACACCTTTTAGTGAGCAGCTGCCGGCCTGCAACGCAGTAACGATCTCCACCAACAAACAGAACCGTCCCAATCATTTCCTGTCCGGCTACCGGCATCAGTCGTCGGTAACTGTGTCCTGCTTGCCGTCTCCCTGCGGTCCTTCCGGTGTGGGGGTCACCCTGGCTGTCCATTCCTGGCTGGTCGATCCGGTCTGAGCCAAATTGTAGGCCGGCTCGCCGGTCTTCACATCCACCATTATCTGGCGCCTGGGATCGTAGCGTACATCCGGAGTCAGTGAAACCGGCACCTTCTTGAAGAAGTTGGAGGCGAAGAGGCGCGAGCCACCCGCCACCATAATCGCTGCCATACTGATTGTGCTGCCGCCGCACTCCAAGAGAAACTGCCGGCGACTCTTCCTATTGTCCTGGGACTTATTGCTCACTTTCTTCTCCCTCCTTTTACCCAAACTCATGGTTATTTCCCTAACACACGGCGCCATAATCGCCAATAGGCTAAACGATCCAGAAGTTCAGTATACGAGATTCCTAGACTCTCGGCGTTATTACCAGCCAAGCTGCTCGGTCAGCGCAGTTGCAAAAATTTACCTGAATGTACCTTCCGACCAGCGCCATAACCCAATTGCCACTCAACAGCTGGAGTTCCCTTGGCCCGCCAGCACAAAGTCTCAACGGTCTTGCTCGAGAGCGATGCCATTCCCAAGGTGTCGCGGCCTTACTTAAGAGATAGCACTTGACAAACTTAAGCTGCAGTACGGTCGTCTGGACTATCTCTTCGACGCAAGAACGTACTGGTTCCTGGAAGTGAGCCCCAACGGTGAGTGGGGCTGGCTGGATCCCAATGGCAAATGCGGCATTCTGGAGGCTATTGTCGAGGAGGTCAGCCCAGCCACTCAGCTCAACTCAATTCCTACAAGACTCTAGAAACCAGCAACTCTTATGTCGGCTTTCATGGCAGGCGAGGTATTTCTGGTCACTGCTTCGTTGTATTCAAAGGAGAGACCCTTTCCTGCTAATGCTTGAAATAGTAAGGATAAGGCTGATTCCTGACGGTCTGCAAGGCTTGCAGACAAGAATCATAAAGCGACATCTCCTCCTTGAGCATTCCCGTGCAGCTAGTGACCTCCTCTTTATAGCGCCGGACCAGCTCGTTGAACCGCCGCCTGGCAATCTCAACCCGCTTATCAAACTCGCTCTGGCTCTCATTGAAGCCACGGTGTCTGGGGATTGTCGAATCAGCAAGGGACTCGGCCTTCTTGAGAAGCAATTGCGCATCTTCTAGATCCTCCTTTGCTCTCTGCACGCGCGCCTGCGCCTGAGGAAGGTAGTCGGCCTGCTGGTTGAGATCCCACTGCACTATCTGAGAG
>CAYPBX010000445.1:0-3066 GCA_964409075.1 uncultured Candidatus Obscuribacterales bacterium | reverse complement strand
TCTACACGCGTAAGATCGTCGGCAGCGTCAGATGTGTATAAGAGACAGCGCCTCAGCCGTGTGATGGTTTCAGGCGCTCAACACAAGCGCCGCCACATGTCTACAGCCGCCGTGCGGGGGCTGTTTCGGCTTAGAAAGCCGTTTGCCAGAGCCGGATCTTTAGAGTTCCCAGAACTGCGCCGGCTCCACCTCAGCCAAGAAATGCCTTCTTGACACCTGGAAACTGCCTTCTCAAACCGCTTCAGCCCTGATACCTAGTCTGTCGATATTTCACCTTGCAAGCCAAGGGTAATACGGCAGCGGTCACGGCTGAAGAGGCTTTTGCAGTTCTGGGTTTTTGATCAGCTCCCGGTTTTAGTTGAACTTGTATGAGGTGTAACCTAAGCGTATAAAATGAGCCTCTTGAAAAGCAATTTCCCATTGGCTTGACTATCTATTTACAGCCCTTTGAAGTAGGCATGATTGCGAGGCTTCTTTCTCCCTGAATCCAAGCTTTTTTCTACTTTGGGCGGTTCGCTGAGAATGAATTATGCAAATGGGGCGATTTGTAACGCATCTATATATGAGAGTTATGCATATCATGTAAGCAATCGTTTTAATGAGAAAGATAACTAGCGTAGCTAGCTAAGATAGTGCTTATTAGCTTAGGTAGTATGCAGGATTTGTACAAGTCCCAAAATGGCGATGCCGCCGATATACTTGCGCCGGCTGTTGGCGATTAATGCCGCCTCGCAGAGGCAACCGAGCCGACAGTACAATTGCCGCTTGTGTTCCTTCACTCGCCGGAGAGTCCAGCGGGGATTGGCTGGTCTGATCACCTGCCGATGAGAAAGGCTCCTGGTTAATGGGATCCTTCTAATACCAGGATATGATAAGTACCCGAGCAACCACCGGGGGAGCTGATGCTTGAAAATCTATTCGGCGTATCCAAACCTGTAATCGGTGTTATCCACCTTTTGCCATTACCAGGCTCCCCCAACTTTGAAGGGCAGCTTGAAATCGTTTGCCTGCGGGCCGAGCAGGAGGCGGCAGCGCTTAGCACAGGGGGTGTAAACGCCATAATTGTAGAGAATTTCTTTGATGCTCCTTTCACGAAAGGTAGGGTCGATGTGGCCACAGCCTGTGCGTTGGCTCTCGTAGCGCAGCGCGTCGCCGCCGTGGTAGATATACCTGTCGGGGTGAATGTTTTGCGCAACGATGGTTTGACCGCGCTTGCAGTTGCCGCAACCATCTCGGCCTCCTTTATCCGGGTTAATGTCTACACAGGCGCTATGCTCACCGACCAGGGGATCATTGAAGGGCAGGCGTACGAGCTGCAAACTTACAGACGCAGGCTTGGTGTATCTGAGCGTGTGAAGATCTTTGCCGACGTCATGGTAAAGCACGCCGATCCGCTCAGCCCTTACACAAATATCACCCAGGTGGCCAAAGATACTGTAGGCAGAGGGCGGGCTGATGCGGTAATTGTTAGTGGAGCAGCGACAGGGTCGGCTCCGGATATTACAGACCTGAAGGCTGTGCGTTCTGCCGTTCCCGATGCGCCTTTGCTGGTGGGCAGTGGCGCTACACCTGAAAATATTGGCTTGCTCCTTTCGGTAGCCGATGGCGTGATTGCAGCCAGCTCTCTTAAACGCCAGGGGGTTCTGGAGAATCCAGTCGATGTGGAGCGTACTCGGCAGCTGGTCGAAGCAGCTAAAGCAGCCAGTAAGCAGCCAGGACGCACTTGTTAAAACTCAATCGATGTTCGTCCGGATGCCTGCCCGGGCGGATAGTCCGAGTCTGCTCCCTGATCTTCAATTTCGGCTTCAGGCCCGCCCTCTAAACTATCAGGTGGCGGAGCGTCTGCCTGATTGCTTGCCTTTGTTGCTAGATTTGATTCTTCCCTGGAGGTAGACGTGTCCGTTTGATCGGGTCTGTCAACCTGATCGCTATCTGCGGCGCCAGGCTCTGCCAGCTGCTCGACAATGCTGCCCAGCTCTGCGTCTGCCTGGTACATCCAGCACTTGACCCGGTCGACCCATATCACCATATCCACGATTGCCTTGCACAGATCAGGGTTGTCCTGTCTCAAACGCGCTATCACCCAGCCAGGAAGATCTACTCTGTGACCTTGCTCCTTAAGATCGGCAACAACTGCCAGCCCCTCGTCCAGGACTTTGAAAACAACTTGCACATACTCCCGATGGCAGAGCCCTGTCCTGGCAAGAATGCTGGCTAGAGGCTGTCGGCCGTCAAGTTCGGATAACAGGGGAATCTCAGCGCGCTTCTCTTCCCCGGCTGCTGTGCGCTGTAATACAGTCTGTCCTGTAATGCGCAGCTGGTCCAGATATCTCTTCTGGTCCAGGTAAGCGACACCCTGACGCAAGACTCGCTCCAAAGGCTCGTCAGCCGGGAAGCTCCGGCTTATGCTATTCACGTCGCGCTCGGTAAAGGAGAAGGAGCCGGTCACCCAGAGAAAGAGCTCGAGAAGGGCATCCCGCCCTGTCTCGCTGTCGCTTTCGGCATGAATGAGCCGACCTTGCTCGACAAATATGCTGGCGGTCTTGGCCCCCTGACAGATAGTTATCTCACCGGTGAGACTGCCGTTTCGCACGAGCTGCATCAGGCTAGGCAAGCTTACTTTTGAAAGCTCTCCTGCCAGATGCATCGAATGTCTCCTGTCCCGGGATGAGCCTGGACTCTCCTTTACAGTATAGACGGTCCTCGAGAGCCGGCAATGGAGAAAAGTTTGCGCTTGCCATCGCGGCGGACATTTATCAGTTCTTAATATCTATTCCTTGAGCTGGTTGCTGTTCTTTAGGGTACACATACATCGTTTAGTCTTTCCCGCAAGCAAATAAAGTTCGCTAAACAGTTAGAGCCACAACTTTCTATCTCAATTGATATTCCTGGTCTTCAAGGGCTAGGTAGATGTCGCTCAGTGACTTTCTCGCTCTAATTGCCGCACTAGTTGAGCGTTGCCAAATTACCGACGCGCAGGGCGGCGCCTGGCGCCACCCTGGCTTGGCATGGGCCCAGCGTCATACGTGATGCGTTATAGATGAAACGAAGTACTAGTTACGGTCG
>CAYPBX010000444.1:0-3067 GCA_964409075.1 uncultured Candidatus Obscuribacterales bacterium | reverse complement strand
AGGATCGACGAGAGGCCGGCGTACTTGTCGTGGAGCGCCCCGTACCGCGCGGGACAGTACATCGAGATCGATCCGCACCAGTTTCCGGCGGAAGATACGAAAATGGCATTCGGTTAGAAGCCAGGGAAACCAGTGGGATATTGGCAGCAGTCGCCGGCGCTAATATCGTCTCCAGTATCAACCAGGCCTTGCAGCTGGCACAAGATGCCGATGGTGAACACAGTAGCATCGGCGGGTCGCGGCAGCGGTGGATCGACAAGCCTCACCAACCAAATGCGGTTGTTCCTCTCGTCTCCGGACCTTCGCCCGACCCAAGGTACCATCACGACAGCGCTGGCGAGAATGTGCTTGCCAGTCGTCTTGTAAGGTTAGCGGGAATGCAGGGTCAACACAATATTGCGCCGGCCAATGTGCATGATGGAACATTCAGCAGCCGACCTGTGCGCGTTTGTGCCGATGGAGACAGCCCAACAGAAACCAGACAAAGGGAGGTGCCAGCAAGGAGGAGTACCTCCGTATTGCGATTATTTCGGCACCGGGGCGTCGAGTCCGGAGGAAGCTTGCAGGATGGGACGCGCCTATCTGCGGATGCAGCAGATTTAATTGCCCGCAACGGAATTATGCGATGTGCAACCAACAAAAACACTAACATCAACTTCAGATGTGTGGATCGGTCTGCCGAGCAACTCGTTTATAGCCTGGTCTCGGGGCGGAGCCGCGACAAGATTTCCCCTTTGTCCTGCAGGCTGATGCGACGATCCGTGCAATACACCATTAGGCGAACGCTTTATGTGCAGATTTACACCAGCAGGCTCCCGACCCAGTTTACTGCGGTGTCAAGCGGCAGGAATGTTATACACAGCGCCGCGGACGGTATCACTACTCAACGAAGCCAAAGACTGCGTGGTGTCACCAACGGTGAGACAAGTCCTGCAGTTCGAGTAAATGCAGGTGACCAGGCAATATTCAGTAGAAAAGGCATGGGTGGAAGAATGGTGAGATCGCCCGGCAATACAATCGATCTTGCCTCGAGTGAAAATGGTAAGAGCGTACTCGGCGGTAAGACAGACGCAGGCAGAATCGGCAGCGCGGGTCAAAGAGGCAGCGATGGAATTGTTCGAGCCCCCGGTTTCATCGATGACAAGAGTCAAGGGGGGAAGGCACATCCTGACAGTTCAGTCGCCAAGGTACGGACCAGTGGCAAGGGTGCTGGAGCCGACACAGGTGCATCCGGGCTGCAGCCGGGAAGGAGACCAGGTATGGTGGATGAGATGCCCGGACGAAAGGATCCGATCGAAAAGACTGGCAAGCCGCAGATCAAACCGATTAAGCCTGACAAGGGCAGTGAAGGAAAGGGTGGGGCCGGAGATGAAAAGATCGGCTTTGGTACCATATTGGATCCGTTGCCTTTCATGATCATTCGGAAGAACCTAGAAGATAAAGAAGAGGAGCTGGAGGACGCAGACGCGGACGAGGAGGAGGACAATGATCTGTCACGTCTGTCGAGACGAAGATCGAAACATGTGGTTCGGGAGGGAGAGACGGTGCACAGCATCGCTGCGAGCTGGCTGGGCGATGCCAGGTTCGCCAGGCTCATCGTTATCATCAACCGTGCCACCATTAATCTCACGCAGATCGATGGCAAGGATGTTCCTGTTCTGACACCAGGTCAGGTCATCTGGCTGCCCTCGGAGTATGAGAGGGAGATACACAGGCGATGTTACTTTCCATGTGTACGTGCAGGCAGAAAGAGCGAGCCGGACATCAACCGGTCAGTCGAAGTCGAGAGCGAGAGGAAGCCGCTGGTGGGTGTTCCTGAGCTCAATCCACCGGATATGGAGATCGTAGGGGAAGGGGGACATATGGACAGAGGGTGGGGAGACAAAAATCAAACTGACGAAAGCCAGCCGGATTTCAACGAGCGACAGGCAGGCAGGACCACTGACAACCATCTGGAAATGGTGCTATATCGGATCCGTCATGCCGGCAACCGCGATAGCATCACAATACCGGTGGAGACAGAGCGCCTGGTGCGCTATGGACTGGTCGGGCGCGTGGCAGGTCTGTATCCTCCGCCGGTAGACCGCGGCTTTGCTGGGGAGTGTCAGGTCGAGGCGAGAATGTTGGTCATGCAATTCTCGAGCTACTGCCGCGGCATCGAGACCAAGTCGGCAGCACGTGCTGATGCGTTTCTCTCAAAGCTGGAGCTGTCCGTTGATGGAGCCTGGAAGACCATTGCAGTCTATGAGTCCAGCGGCTATTCTTCCGTCCGTCATATGTTTGGTGCCAGCGGCAGCCGCGAATCCCTGGTCATGGATCTGCCCTCGGAGATAGTGCGCGAGATGGCTAGACAGGATTTCAATCGCAATTGGCAAGAATATTGCGAGCATTTTGTCTCCGAGCTCAGGCGGATATCCAGAAGGCAGCAGGATGAGCCTGAGTCCATTGACGAGCATGAGCCCGGCGCGCTGCCATAGCGTGGCTTCAGATTAGTTTGGGAGGAGTGCAGGCGGTGAAACCCCTGGAAGCAAGCGTCCTGCCCACATATCTACAGATGAGAAAAGAGAGATTAGACTGCGAGCAGTATTACCCCGTTGCCAGCAGGTTGGCTGCCAGGGTGTGGACTTCGCCTGCGGTGATCCCCTGCATGCAGCGGCCAGGTCCAGGAGTCGTGAGCAACTTGCAGCGCTTAAGGTTGTGGCATCGGCACTGGTGGCTCCTGTCACACACCTGATTTAGCGGACCGTACGGACCGCTCCTGTTCGGAAAGGTTGGACCGTAGATGCCCAGCACCGGCGTGCCGACTGCCACAGCTACGTGGGCAGGGCCTGTATCACCGGAAATAACGAGGTTGCATGACTTGAGAACTGCAGCTGTCTGGGCAAGAGACAGCCGCCCGCAGAGGTTGGTGCATCCTGATCCTGCTTTTGCGGCAAGGTGCTCACCCAGCTGCTTCTCGTCTTTTCCGCCGATGAGAACGGTATCAAGTCCGGATCGATCGATAAGCATGATCAGCTCCAGCCAACGCTCGAGTGGCCAGGCGCGATTAGGCCGGTGACCTCCTACA
>CAYPBX010000443.1:0-3082 GCA_964409075.1 uncultured Candidatus Obscuribacterales bacterium | reverse complement strand
CCTGGGACTGGGGCTGTTTCTGCCCTTCTTCTGGCGCGTGCCTGGCCGCCTGCTCTGGGTGCGCCTGTCCATGGTTATGATTGTGGTTGCCGTTAACGCTGGCTGCGGGCAGGCGCGTCCTTACATGTGGGGAATGCTCAAGGATTACCAGCAGAAGCGGCTGACAAGCTTCGTCAATCCTTACGCCGATCCGCGCGGCTCCGGCTATCACATCCTGCAAAGCCTGATTGCCGTAGGCTCAGGCGGTGTAGCGGGAGCCGGGCTGGGTAAGGGCAATCAAAGCCAGGGCGCCTTCATCCCCGAGCGCCATACCGATTTTGTCTTCGCGGTTATCGGCGAGGAGCTTGGTTTCAAAGTGGCAGCACTGGTGGTGCTTGCCTATGCCACCATCTGCCTGCGAGCGCTCATAATCGCTTACCAGGCGAGAGAAGAGCCGGCCGGCTCTCTGGTGGCAATCGGGCTCATGTCCATTTTCATCTTCCATGCCTTTCTCAACATAGGCATGACGATGGGAATTATGCCGGTTGCTGGCGTGCCGCTGCCGTTTCTAAGTTATGGCGGCACAGCTTTGATTGTAGACCTGATTGCAATCGGGCTCCTGCAATCGGTACGTTACATCAACCCGCCGCCGCGCAAAGACATATGGCGATAGAAAGAGATTGTCTCCGGCTTTGCCTAGGAACCTGGTGAGAAATGGCCAAGGGGCGTTGAGCCATGGAAAGACTCAAACTAGACCTTGAAGTCCTCCTGCCAGGCGTGCCTGACAGCAATGACGCTTGCGTAAGACGTATAGGGCAGCAACTCAGCTCAGTACGCGGTATCAGCGAAGTTCATGTTGAAGGCAATGGAACTCGCGCCGTCGTCTGCCTTCACTACGACCCTGCACTTGTGACTCTCGCAACTTTACAGCGCCTTACGGCTCGCGCCGGCGTCGGGATCTCAAATCGCTACCGACATGAGATCCTCCCAATCACTGGCATGGATTGCTCGGACTGCACCTTGACCATTGAACACACCTTTCAACGCCAAGACGGAGTTTTAAGCGCAAGCGTCAGTTATGCTGCTGCAACACTGCGCATCGAGTATGACTCAACGAAGGTCTCTCGCTCAGCCATAATAGGGCGTCTCAACGGCCTCGGCTATCGAGTGCCCAAAGAGGGCGTGGCGGCTTTCGTCGAGGATAAGCGCGAGCTTCTTTTCTCTATCTTCTCTGGGTTATTGCTTGCTGCTGGTTGGCTCTTGAGTTACGTGAACCCAGCGTTTTCACCTTTCCTGTATGTGGCCGCCTACGTCTTCGGCGGTTGGGACATTGCCCGGCATGCTTGGTCATCGCTACGTCAAAAACACTTCGACACAGACCTCCTGATGGTTGTCGCTGCTCTAGGAGCGGCAGCCATAGGTAATCTGCCGGAAGGGGCCTTGCTGCTTGTCCTTTTCAGCCTCGGTCACGCCCTCGAAGAGATGGCTCTCGACCGAGCCCGCGATGCCGTACGCAAATTAGGACAGCTTACCCCAAAAACTGCTCTCGTCCGCCGAAACGGAAACGAAGTAGAGTTGTCGGTCCAGGATCTTCAGCTCGATGATGTGGTTATCGTTCGTCCGGGCGCAAAGTTGCCTGCCGACGGTATTATCGGATCAGGCAATTCCTCAATCGACCAGTCCTCGATAACCGGTGAAAGCCTGCCGGTTGATAAAGAATCTGGCGACAAGGTTTTTGCCGGCACCGTTAACGGCGAAGGCGCTCTGGAAGTCACAGTCACCCGACTGGCAAAGGACAATACCCTCTCTCGCATCATGCAACTAGTCGAAGAGGCACAAGGACAGAAGACCAACGCGCAGCAATTGACGGAGAAATTCACTGGCTGGTTCGTTCCAACCGTGCTCATGGGCGATGCCCTGATCTTCCTGATCCAACTGGCTTTTGGGCTTCCTTTAAACACAGCATTCCTGAGAGCCATGACAGTCCTTGTCGCTACGTCCCCGTGTGCCCTGGCACTTGGAGCGCCTTCGGCTGTCCTTTCGGCCATTGCCCACGCAGCCAGAAACGGCATTCTCATCAAGGGCGGAGTACACTTGGAGACGCTCAGCAAAGTCGAAACTGTGGCTTTCGATAAGACAGGCACCTTAACTCACGGACGGCCTGAAGTTGTTGACATTCTTATCGCGGATACCGCCTTCTCCAAAGATCAACTGCTTGCCACCGCTGCAGCCGTCGAAACCCGGTCAGCGCATCCACTGGCGCAGGCTGTTGTTCGAGCTGCTCAGGCAACCAGTCTGACCATTCCTACGACCGGACCAGTCCAGTCTGTAACAGGAAAGGGACTTCGCTCAACCGTAGACGACAAACCTATCCTCATCGGCAATCTAAAGCTCATGGAGGAATCAGGCATCTGGGTCCCACCAGACTTTGCTGAGCGGGTCAAAAAGCAGGAGGAAGAAGGAAAGACAACTGTACTGGTAGCGGTGAAGGACGAAACAGCCGGAGCTATCACACTGGCTGATACCCCGCGACCTAATGCCAAAGAAACCATTGCTAAGCTCAAGCACCTTGGAGTGCGCCAGACTCTTCTTTTAAGCGGAGACAACGCACGTGTTGCTGCGACGATGGCTCGCAACCTAGGACTAGATGCGTTTCGCGCTCAGCTTATGCCAGAAGATAAGGTCTCAGCACTTCGTGAACTTGCAGCAGGGCAGACGGTAGCCATGGTTGGCGATGGAGTCAATGATGCTCCCGCTCTTGCTGTTGCCGGTGTCGGGGTAGCCATGGGTGGAGCTGCCACTCACGTCGCCCTAGAGACGGCGGATGTAGCCCTCATGAGTGACGACCTGGCTAAATTGCCGTTCGCCATAGGTCTCGGTCGCGCAGCAAGGTCTGTAGTCTTCCAGAATCTCATGCTCTCTGGAGCTGTCATACTGCTGCTACTAGCAGGCAGTCTGTTCGGCATAGCCTCAATAGCCACCGCTATATTCATTCACGAAGGAAGTACGCTGGCTGTGGTGGCAAACTCTCTGCGGCTGCTTCGTTACAAACTCTCCTAAAAGCAGATTTAATGCGAAGAAAACTGCGCACAATCTATTAAAG
>CAYPBX010000442.1:0-3088 GCA_964409075.1 uncultured Candidatus Obscuribacterales bacterium | reverse complement strand
TCTGAAACAAAACGGATGACCGGCACCATCGCCTCGGATATGAGCGCCGGCAAAGCTGACATTATCGGTCCTGTAATTGGAGTCTCGCTCGGTGTTCCTTATGGTATCGTTAGCGGTACCATAATGGGGTCAGTCAAAGGATTCGAGCGTGGTATCGAGTACGGTTACCGGCAGCCCTTCAGCAGGGCTTCCATAAGCCTGGATACGGAAGCCGACTGAACAGATTGTTGGGCGGATCCTTGAATCAAACTTGTTCGTCCAGGGCTGTTGCTGGGCGAAGTTAACGTCCGCCTTCCATCTTCAAGCGTCGGACTTCTGCTCTTGGATTAAGGAAACTAAGGGCTTCGATGCAGGCCGCTCGCCCTGCGGTTCTGGGGGATCGGATCTTTTCACGGGAGCCTACGTGGTGTCACACACATGTGCATTGCCGACTGTGGCTTTACGTATCGGTGTCTGTAGGTCTGCACATTACCTGGGGGCGGTCTTTCCGTTAGAGTGCTTGTAGCATGCCGAAGAGGGGAAGAGCCTGAGGGTCCTTCCCCTGGCATGCAAGTTGGGGGAGCCGCTAGAGACGATAGAGCAGCTGCTGCCAAGATTGGGCACGGTCTGGCGCTCAGGCTGGAGGTGTGTTTAAGCGCATGTATCGATCGCAGCCAGGAGCATTGATGCGAATCACAGCTGTGTCGATTCGAAGAACTATTTGTATAGAAATTTACAAGGAACTCAAACAATTGAAGGAGGGTGACTGATGGCGATAGATGCAACTGGAGCAGAGCAGCAGGAGCTGGTTGTTGAAAAGATCGATGTCAACCAGGCGGTTCGTGATATCTGGATGAGTGAGTGCGCAGCTGAGGTGGGCGGCGCTATGATGCAGGCTCGCAAAGGCGATCCACCGCAGGTTCCTGATTTACCGTCTGGCCAGCCTTCCCGTCCGACGACCGCTCCTGCCAGGATTGAGATTCCCAGCGTCGCCAGTGCTCAAACAGCATTGGAGAATGCTATCGGAGGTGGAGCCAGCGGGGCAGCTCAATGCCGACTGGCGCTTGAGGCAGGCATTGCCCTGCTTCACCACGGGTCCCAGTCTGATCCGCCTGCGCCAAATGCAACCAATGGCGCAGCCGATGCTCTGTTCACAAATATGCGCAATTTCCTCGTCAGAGATCAAAATTCCCCCGGTCGCGACATTACTCAGGCGATTCTTGGGCTGGCTCGCCTTCAGCAGGCAGGGCTCATATCGCAAGAGCCTGGTGCCCTGGGTCGCGTGCAGCAGGCAGGAGGAAGAAACGGTGATCTGGTTGGAACGGCACTTTATTGCCTTTACACAAGCCGCCAGTCTGTGCAGAGCCGCCTTACTGAACTTGGCAGAGCGCAGAACCCGACTGCAGCGCAGCAGACCGAGATGCGGCACTTGCGCGATATTGTCAGCACCATGCCGGAATTCATGACTCGCGAGTCACTGCAGAACCGTGTCACTGAGCTTGGCAGACTGGCGAGTCCCACGATGGCGCAACAGCAAGAGCTGAACCATCTTCGCAATATGCAGGGCATGGTAGATAGATTGCCGTCTGTAATGATTGACGGGCAGCGTCAACTACTTGTACGCGCAGGAAACCGAGACTCTCTTGTTCAGGCTGTGCTGCGCTGGACCCGCAACCAGTAGCTCGGGAGGTTCGAAGTTCATGGTCTTTTTTGAACATCCTGAATCCACTGACATAGACCTACACCAGGGTCAGCAAAATAATGACCTGAACCTCCTCAGTCTTGTTCAGGGTCACGACAGCTCTCCTTCTGTAAGCAACACAGTTGAGGGTTCCAATGATGCTAGCTTGAACCCACCGGAGGGCAACCAAAATGAAACTTCCGAGGCCAGCAACTCAGGCTCGCAACCTTTACCGGAGGCATTGAGGCCGACCCTGGCTCAGCTGCAAGATTTAGCACATCGATGGAGCAATTTTACGCGGGAACAGAGAGACAGACCACCACAAGAGGCCAGAGATGCAAGGGCACAAGCTGTTACCGCTTTAACAGAACTGACCGGTGAGCAACGCCTGGCTATCATCGATCGTCTTACACCAGAGCAGATCTCCTCCCTCCCTTTTAGGGTCAGACAAGCGCTCGTTGCTGGAATCACAAGGCAGCTGGACGGACGGTCTATGGAAATGCGCCTGGCTTTTGCAGCCCATCTGCAAACTGATCAGAGGTTGGCGCTAATAACTGAGCTTTCTGTCGAGCAGCTCAGAAATCTGCCAATCTCACGCCGTATTCTGCTGTTTAAGTTCCTGAATCCCCAGCAAATCAGCTCTCTTTCGCAAGCTCAGCGGGCGGCCTTGGTGCACAACATGCCCTTCTGGACTTACAGACGCCTTGTAATTGGTGATCAGCTCCCAATAGCGGCTTCACAAGCGGGTCGGATAAGCGATACCTACCTTACGAATGAACAGGTCCAGGCTCTGTTTCCCTCAGAGACTCATTTAAATTATCTGACTCCGGAGAATATAGCACGGCTGACACCAAGTCATATATTCAATCTAGTCAAGAATTGTCTTTCCCAAAATCAATTGCGGAGTCTTGATGGAGCAACTCGTGTTGAGATGTTGACAAAGCTGAGTGCTGCGCAATTCCGGTGGCTTACGCCCGGTCAAATGTCAGCTCTAGCAGAGAACCTGTCCTCGCAGCAAGCTGCCGATCTCATCAGCCGACTCGAACTCCAGTCGCTCGGTCGTCTGCCGGCTGCCAGCAGAGCAGCACTTTTGTCAAGCCTGTCGGCCAATCAGTTGCGCGAAGTTACTCCACAACGGCTCTCTAACCTGCTGGCGGATGTGCCGGGTGAGCGGGTTGAGCCAATTCTAAGAAACCTGGGTGTGGAGGGCATACGCAGGTTGCCTGCAACACATGCCTCAAGGCTGCTGCAAGCTCTCAATCAGACTCAAATACAACAGCTGCCTGCTGAAATCAAGATGACCTGTTTGGAGCAGCTGACGGCCAGGCAGCTGCAAACAATGCCGGAGTTGCGCGAGGCGCTAATGCACAATCTCTCTGCGCAAAATCAGTCCTCTCTTCTAGGCAGGCTCGGCCCGGGGCAGATTGG
>CAYPBX010000441.1:0-3099 GCA_964409075.1 uncultured Candidatus Obscuribacterales bacterium | reverse complement strand
GGCCGGAGGCCTGGTCCAGGCAGCCAGATACAACTGGGACCGTGGCAGGAAAAACCTCTGGTTATACGAGATCGGCAGAGTCTACAGAAAGACGGCAGAAGCAACAGACAGGCAGACTGGGGTATGCGAAGAGCTTACGGTTGCCGGCCTCGTATCAGGCAACAACCGCCGCAGCAGCTGGCAGGCAGAGAATCCCAGCACAGAATCTGGCGCTTGCGACTTCTACACGGCCAAGGGTATCGTGGAGACGTTATTGGAGGGCTTCCAGCTTCCTGCTCCAAATCTGGTCTGGGCTAAGGTCGACTTACCACCCTGGCTCCATCCCGGTCGCAGCGCTGCGGTATCCTTTAGGGAGGGCAGCGACAAGGAAGCGGTCAGTCTCGGCTACACAGGTCAATTGCATCCTGAGCTTGCCGATTCCTTTGGTCTCCGGCAGAGCGTCTATCTCTTCCAGCTGAACCTTGAAATTTTAGCAAGCCTATATCACCCCAAGCACTATAGAGAGATTGCTCATACACCGCAGGTCGTGCGCGATTTGACCATCGACCTAGATCACAGAGTCGACCACGCTCGTGTAGCCACATGCATTACCCGGGCAGCATCTCAGCAGATGACCGATCTGGAGCTGATAAGCATATTCAGCCCTGTCCAGGGAAAAAAGAGCCTGTCCTTCCGGCTTACCTTTCAGCACCGTGGCAAAACTCTCACCAATGAGGCGGTTGAGAAGATTCTCGGCTCAGTCCGCAAAAGGTTGAGCGAATCCCTGGGAGCCTCTTTCCGGGACTAGCAGGTTGAGGAAAAACCAAGCATTAACCTGTTTGATATACCGCTTAAACAGCTTAACGATAAAGGTTGAGTTTTCTACTTTATAAAGTTCAGATCGTTGCCAAGCAGTCTGGCAACAGTATTGCAACAGCCTGCTAACTCTCAAAAGCTGTGGAAGTACTGCTCTTTGAGCTTCTGCCACCCGGGCTGTTGCGTCTTCAAAAGTCAGTCGTTATCGGTTAACTTCCAAAAGATAGGTGGCAAGAACAGCTGGCTCCTCATGACCCGGGTGGCGCCTGCTGAGCCAACGAACTCCAATGGCGCCGGCCTGCCCCAACGGCGCCTGAGAATGGTGCAAAGGGTATATAAATAATCAGAGAACACATATAGATCTGACCAAATTAATGTACAGGCTCATATTAAATCGTTTCTGGTGGCTGTCCCTGCCTGTCATAGGCGCAGGGCTGGCAGCGGTCACCTACCTGCCGGAGACTTTCTCCGACCGCATCCTGGAGATGCCGTTACATGCGCTCTATGTAGGCGAGATCGGGCTGGCCCTCCTGCTCATCCTGCTCTTCTACGAGAGCGCCAACTCCGAGCAGGTGGTTAAGCTCGCAGCGTCGCTTCTAGGCATATCGATGCTGGTGGGCGCCTGTGGCAACCTCTTCGGCAGCCCAACCCAGCTTCTGCCTGGAAATCTGATTGTGGTCAACTGGGTGCAGCTGAGCATTATGAGCGTCACCGGGCTTTTAGGAACGCTTGTTGTCTTCCGCCTGCAACCGACCGATGATTTCATCCACCTGGCAAGATTTAAGGTAACGCAGGAGCTACCGCAATACCGGCCCGGCGATGAGGATGGTTTCCAGACATCCCCAAGGGACACCCTGAGCAAGGCGCCTGCCAGCCCAGCCAGGTCCAGCAAAGAGGCTGCTGCAGCAGGACCTAGCCCGCAGGAAATACTTGATCAGCTGGATAAATCAAGAATCGAGAAACTGGAGAAGTCCCTGCGCCACGAGGAGATCTGCCTGGAGAACCTCTTCAGCGATGAAGGCAGTCAATCAAAACGCCTTGTCGACTCGCTATCCGGCGAAATGCGCTTCAATCCGCCTGCCGACGACGATCCAATCCATATGACCGGCCCAACTACTGCCGGTAAGCCGGGCGGGGATGATGGCCGCCCACCAGAGGAGGAAGAACTATCCCTGGATGATCTTTTTGACTCCGGAAGCGGGTCGGCCGGGCCAGTCAGAGAGCATGAGCTAAATGCCAGAGAGGCAGAAGAGATAGAAAAAATTAAGACAACCAGAAGAAAAAAAATAGACCCTGTGCGCATCACTCAGGAGATCGAGCGGGTCTTTGCCAGGTTGCTGCCGGCAGAAGCGCTCGAGAATGTTTCTCCGCAAGCGCTTGCCAGGCTGGCCAAGAAGAGGCGGCTCCTGGCTGCGCGGTTTGAGGCACCTGGGGCACCCAGCGATACGGACAGGCGAAAAGGCAAGCGCAAGAAGAAGGACAAGCAGGCAACCGGTCGCGAAAAAATTAAGAGGTTCGGCAGGCTGGCAAAAGCAAGCGCTGAAACCACCTCCCGGCAGACCGAAGACCAGGGCACCATGAAGTCCATCGGCAAGCTGCTCATTGATGCCGAAGCCATTGAAGGACTAATCCGGAAGGCAGCGCAAGAAGGCAGCGAGCTGGGAAGCGCCCGTGTGGTGAGCGAAGCGCAGGGTGCCGAAGTACAAGCGCTTCTCGACCAGCTGGAAACACATAAGGATGTGGCCGGCTGCCTGTTAATTGGCCAGGATGGACTGACAATCGCCTCCACTGGCAGCTTAGACAGCCACAGAGATCTCTTAAGCTCACTGGCGGTAGCCATCCACAGTCAAAGCGAGTCTGCCAGCGAAGAGCTCGAGTTGGGGCAGCTCTATCAGGTGCTCTTGGTCTCTTCCCAATACAAGCTTGTCCTTTCTAAAATGCCGTCCGGGCTTCTGGCAGTCTTTTGTGAATCTCCGGATGTCGAAGAAATTTCCATGCTCATGGAGTCCATCGACAAGATTGCAGGCACGACACCCACACCTGCCGCCGGCTATCTGGAGCGCGGTGACGACCATAAAGACGAGATTGAAGTGGGCCAGGCCCACGCTCTGGCATCGCCTCCTGTTGAATGCTTGGGGGATCTTCGCGGCAGGGGACGAAGGTCCGTGGAGGAGCCCGACTCGACTATAATGGACAGGCTGGATGCGGTGCTTGAGGATCGTAAAATCTCTCTGGAGATGCCGGAGCTTCTCGCACCGGCTAACCGGGCGGAATCCAACCAGCGCAAGCCGGTGGCCGCAGATC
>CAYPBX010000440.1:0-3099 GCA_964409075.1 uncultured Candidatus Obscuribacterales bacterium | reverse complement strand
TGCGATCCGCAAGCACCATCGCTGCTGCCAACCGCACGGCAAGAAACTTACTGCTCAATGCCTTTCTCAAGGCAGGCAGCGCGGAATCTGTGGCTTCAAGCTTGCCTTCTCCCAGCCCGAGCATAAAGATTGTGTTCGCCGAGCCGGCTACATCCTCTGCCTTGGCCGCATCCAGCATAGTATTCAAATTCGTGACCAGCTTATCCCGTGTCTCCGAGGACGGCACTGTAGCCTCTCTGGCTATCAAAAGTCCTGTGCGTGAGAACATATTCAGCTGTGCAACTTTAGTGAGTACCTGTCGCGCTTCCTTCTTGATCTGCTCGGTCGCTCCGCTGCTGGCGATTCTCTGCAGAGTAGCAACAGCCTTGCTTAGATCGGCAGGATCGTTGCTGGACAAAAGCACCGTGTGGGCCCCTGCAAAGCGCACCTTCTCGCTGGCATCATCCATAGCCTTCTTATAGAGACCAAGCAGCTCATCTGTAGGTCTGAGCACACCATGCAACATGCTGGCTTCATACATTGTCTGCACAACATCCCTCACCGTGGCATTCGGATTGCTCAGAAGCTGATCCAGCCGCTGTCTGTATTGATCCGGCGAGAGATTTGGATCCGGTCTGGTTATCGAGAAATCCAGAACCCCGTCCTTCCTTGACTTGGCCGCGTCCCTGGCCTGGTCCATAATCTGCCTGAGGCGAGTGCGCAAATTAGCCGGAGCATCCTTGTACAAATCCATGAATTTGTCCAGAATCTCCTGCGCCTCTATCTTGTAGTACTGAATCTCCCTGTTGGCATCGGCAAAATGGAACGGTGTCTCCTTTATCTCATGGAGCGCGGCAGCAGCCCGATGCAGATCAATCGCATCCTTGCCGTGACGAAGCAGGAAGAAAGCAGCCACCATTCTCACGCGTACCCTGGAATCATCCAGGGCCCTGCGCAATGCTGTGCGAAGCTGCTCGTCATTCTGCTCATTCTTGCTCCATTCGTATCCCCAGCACGCCTTAGCTATCGCCTTTACCGCATCCTCGGTGTCCTTTGTTGGATCTTGAAGATGAGAGATAATAGCGTCACTTCGCTCAGATGCGCTCGATGTGCGATCAGGAGTTCGTACAGTCTCAACCAGGGTCCTGGTGATACCATCTCGCAACCAGCGCACACCAGCTGCAGCGCTTGTGGCCAGATCGCGTTCCTCGCGAGCCCGTCCTTCCTCGCCATAAACCGTCGAAATCGCCTCGAGCAGCTCGACGCTGGTCGGATCCTTGCAGATATACGTGAGGACATTGACAAGGCCCTTACGGTAATTGATCTCCTTCTCATAATTCGCGTCGCCTCTGGCAGGCAAACCTGTGTGAGCCGTCAAAGCACGATAGACCACCGCAGCCAGTCTGGCATGGGTCATGGACTGATCGCGCCCGTCTGCATCCTTGTCCGCCTTGGCGAGATTTACGGCTGCCACCAGCAAGGCAAACTTATAATCGGGCTTGAGATCCGGCTCTTCGATTAAAAGCTTCTCTATCGCCCACTTGACTGCAGCTCCTCTCTCGCGCGACCCCTGTTCGGACAGCTCCACAAAGGCCATAATAGCTCTACCGATCGTCGCTTCTCGCCAGCGAAACGGCAGATCAGCACCTTTGCTCTTGATGATCCACAAGAGAGCCATAATCGCATTTGTGCGTGTCTCTGTGTCCCTCGCCTCCTTAGCATCTTTGATAAGGTCTTCCAGAGCGGTCGTGTAGCGATTGTCAACACGATCAACTGCTCTATCCCAATATGCTTCCGGAGAGGTGCAGCCGAAGACCCTGTTGCCTACCCAATCAACACCAAAGGGCACGCCGCTGAAGAAGCCGTCACCATATACGTTCCGGATACCACCACTTAGTTGCCGGTCGAATCCTTCGGCTCCTTTGTCAAAAAGAATTGGTGCTCTCGCCTTCAACCAGTCTTTGTAATAATCCAGCCCCCTGAACTGATTGTTGCGGCGGAGATTCTCCTCCAGCAGTCTGAGGGTCTCTATGCTCCGTTCCGATCGTGGATTTAAGGGTGGCTCTTCCGGGAACCTGACTTCTCGGATTCTGCGTGCCACGCGCGGGTCCCTCTCGCGGGCCATCTGCTCGGCCATCAGCTCCCGCAAGCCTGGTATCCTCAGATCAGCTGCTGCCTGAATTACTGCCAGCCGGACGTCCGCATTGCCGATCGAATCGCTGCTCTTCAGGTGCTGAATAATGGTGGCAACCGTGGGATCGCCCTGCTTAATTAGTCGAAGTGTACCATCAGGATTAGTGCCCATATATCGCCACCAGGAGACATTACTGCTGGCGGCTGTATCCTTGAGCCTGTAGTACTTGCCTAGCACAAGCACCTTGCTCTGCCCTGTCTCCAGCCTGGCTTCAAAGTCGGCCCTCGAAATGGTCGCCTGCTGCGCGTCATGATGCATGTACTGGCAGCCGAAAGTCGCTAGCGCTGTAATCGTCGCCGCATGCAGGTCCGGATTATCGCCAACCCAGAAATAATCAGGCTCAGTACGCCCTGTGTCGGGCGGCCTGTTGCCTGGATTGAGCATATCGAGCAGATGGGCTTTTGTGGTACGCGCCAGATTTCTGTCGCTGCCGACAATCTTTTGTATCTTCTCCAGAACCGCCATCTTGACCGTCTTGGTATCCGCATTGGTCGCCCAGCCAAGAACAGCCAGCACCGCCTGTCTCTGCTCGGCTGTCAGCTTGTCCAGCTTCAGGTTCTCGATAACCTTGACGCTCAGCTCAGCATTGCTGCGTGTCAGGCATTTTACTAGCTCCGCATTTAGCTCCTCGTCCGTGAGCCTGAACTCCTCGCCGTCTACTTTGACCTTGGTAAGCTCCTTCAAAGCCATGATCGCCATGAATTTCTCCCGCCTTATGTCGTCAGGTCTCATTACTACGTCGATCTCACGCTCTACCCCGTTTTCAATTACCTTCACCTTTCTGGTCACGGGGTTGCCCGGCACCTCTTGATTTGCCTGGAACTTGAGCATCTTGATGAGGTCACTGGCATAATTCCCGGCGGTGCCCTTGTGTCTCTGCCACCGGGCAAAGCACCCTTCCAAGGCTCGCTTGCGATCGACTACCT
>CAYPBX010000439.1:0-3101 GCA_964409075.1 uncultured Candidatus Obscuribacterales bacterium | reverse complement strand
GCATTGTCGTTCCGGGCAGGGAGTACACCAGAGCCGTCAAGAAGACCCCCAGCCCGCTTGACATAATTTATCCAGAGACGCCCTCTTTGACAGGGCGTTTTGATGGTGGTGGGCTCTGGCGAGGTTCTTAGCCGGTTGTCAGCTGTCCGGTAACCTGTTGACATTCATTCATCGAAGGACCATTGCCGGGTCATTGGCCCGGCATCGACGCCGCATTTGATGTGCCTGCGAAATCGATAAGCTTAATGATATTTCATGTCGCTGCTGCCGCTGCTTTGCCCGTGCGCAGTACAAGTTTTTTAACAGCCAGAAGGGACGTACGCTGCTATGATGTATTTACTAGGGCAAACGGCGGAACCCCGCTGGGTGCCACGTTTCCTCCTTACCTAATCCACCACGATAAGTCTGCCCTTCCCGGCCTGTCCGGGAAGGGAGTCTTTCTTTTTGGGGTAGGTGAGAACGACTCGCTCGCTTGGCAGGCTGGCAGAACTCTTGCCAGTCTGGTGAGGTAAAGCCCTGTGGCTCTTAGATGATTCCGGCTCGCAGAAGGTCCTTTAGATGAATGAGCCCCAGCGGGCGCGTATTGCGATCGGCAATGAGAAGATCCGAGATGGAGTGCTTCTCCATTATCCTCAGTGCCTCCACAGCCAGGCCGTTGGCAGCTATTGTTTTGGGGGTTCTGGTCATGATGTCGGCAGCGACTCTTGCAAAGACGGATTCACCCCACTTAACCTGTGCTCGGCGCAGGTCTCCGTCGGTTATCATGCCGACAAGCCTCATCTGCCTGTCACATACAGCCGTGAAACCGAGACCTTTGCTGTCGATCTCCTCTAAGGTCTCCTTATATGGTGCTTCTTCCCTGACACTGGGGATCTCTTGCCCCGTGCGCATGATGTCGCCTACGGTTATCAGGCTCTGACCCAGGCTGCCGCCCGGATGAGCACGGGCGAAGTCCTCGATCTTGAAATTCTTTCTGGTCATAAGCACAACTGCCAGCGCATCGCCCAGGGCAAGAGCCACTGTGGTTGAGCTGGTCGGTGCCAGGTTAAGCGGGCAGGCTTCTCGCTCAACGCCGGCGTCAATCACCACGTCGGCGAAACGGGCCAAAGTCGACTCCAGGTTGCCGGTGATGGCGATGATCCTAATTCCGAGACGCTTGACAGGATCTATAAGCAGCTTTATCTCCTGCGTCTCCCCTGAGCCTGATAAAGCCAGGAGAAGATCGCTGTCTGCCAGCATGCCGAAATCTCCGTGACGCAGCTCGGCTGGATGTACGAAGAAGGCAGGCGTGCCTGTGGAGGCGAGCGTGGCTGCTATCTTTGAGGCGATGTGCCCGGACTTTCCCATTCCAGTGACAACCACCTTACCCGGGCAAGCATGAAGAAGGTCAACCGCCTGGTCGAAGGAGCCTGTAAGCCGCCTGGCAACCTGTATAAGCGCTGCAGCCTCTTGTGTAAGCACATCTCTGGCCTGCGCAAGGCAGAGTCCGGGTTGCCTTGTTGTGTCTCTACAATCCTCTGATGCCGGGGCAGCCGGAGAGAATCCAGCACCTGGTGTAGTCAAGCTATCCATTGGGTTTTCGAGCCTGCTCACTGAAGAGTCCCAATTTTAGCGGCAGCAAGCGGTTCTATCCTTGACGGATATTCATTCCCAGCCCAAGAGCTAGGGTTTGGCGCCTCTGTACACACATTATTACGATCTTGCCGAAAAGATATTAGTACAGCAACGGTCTGTGTATCTTGGCAACAGTAAGAAGTGATGAATAATCCCAGCGATGTCAGCATTTATAGTGGAGATAGAGAGGGCAGATTGCTTGGGCGGGATGGCGTTGCTTTCTAGAGGACAGATGCTCGGCGGTGGGCGTTATATGGTCGAAAGGCTCATTGGCCGCGGTGGGATGGCTTCAGTTTACCTGGCAAGCGATCGGACAAGACGTGAGAAGGTCGCAGTGAAGCTGTTTGCTGGTGATTTTGTTTCCGGCAAGAGAAGCGATAGCTCGATCGTGCCAGGTCAGCCCTGGCTGGGTGCGCAGATTACCCATCCGCACCTGGTAGAGGTCTATGACAGCGGGCGGGTAAGTCTTGAAGGCAGCAGCTATGGGTTTCTAGTCATGGAATTTATTAAAGGAGGGACGCTGGCTGGCTTGCTTTTCCGGAGATGGCGTCTGCCTGCGCGCAAGGCGCTGCCCTTTATGGCTCAGCTGGCTTCGGCCGTCGCCTGCCTGCATGAGGCAGGTGTTCTGCACGGCGACATTAAGGCTGCAAATGTCTTTCTTAACCGAACTGACATGGTGAAGCTGGGAGATTTTGATTTGGCGCGCCTGATCGATAGTGGTTCTGGCAGTAGCACCACTGCGGCGATGGGCACGCCGGCTTACCTCTCCCCTGAAGTCTGCCGGGGGGAAAGTCTTACTCGAAAATCTGATCTCTATGCGCTGGGGGTTCTCTTCTGGGAGATGGTGACTGGAACCTTGCCCTTCAACGCTAAGGGAGTAATCGATATGGCCAGGAAACACCTTTATGAGCCGGTGCCGTCGGCGCGGTCTCTTTATGCCGATATCCCGGCAGAGTTAGACCAGCTGATTACCGATATGATGGCCAAGGATCCCCATATCCGTTGCCAGTCGGCTAATGTGGTGTTGGCGCGGCTTCAGTTGCTTCAGGCTTGAACTTAGCCAGTCGCAGTTAAGCGATACCAGTTGGTTGCGCGTATATGGCACACCTGGCTTCCGCTGCCTATAACTTCTCAATGGTCGCCAGGTCATTGCGAATCCGAGATTAGCCGCCCGCCCTTACTGGATGAATCTGTCCAGCAGAATGGCAGCAAAGAAAGCTATGCTCACCAGACCGTTAATGGTAAAGAAGGCAAGGTCTAACCTGGACAGATCGTCAGGCTGAATCAAGCTGTGCTCCCAGATGAGCATCGAGGCTGTAAGGGCCACGCCCAGCCAGTAGACCACTCCCACAGATAGTGCAAATCCAGTCAGGACAAGCAAGGATACGGTAGCAACATGCAGAAGGCAAGATACATGAAGCGCGGCGGCAGGCCCGAAGCATGCCGGGATGCTGAAGAGGTGGTTTTGTCTGTCGAAGTCGATATCC
>CAYPBX010000438.1:0-3107 GCA_964409075.1 uncultured Candidatus Obscuribacterales bacterium | reverse complement strand
GGATGCAATCCGCCCCTACAGGCGTACGCGAATATCTGCAAGTCGGTACTAGCGCCGCTTTCCTCTGGCCTTGTCTACGACAGCGTGGCGGTTCTGCTGTGCTTCGGCCAGAGAGCGTATTGTGATGTTATGTTTCTTCAGCCAGCGAGAGATGGTGTTTGGATCGCACCAGCGGTTCTCCTCCTCGCGATAGAGGCGCGCAATCTCAACGGTGGAGAGCTTCTCCTTGACATACTTCTGATAAAGCCAGTTGCGGTCCTGGTATAAGGTTTTCTGTCGCAAAGATTTACCCATCTAATTCCTCAGCTCCTCAGCCTTTGCCTGTCAGCGATCCGGATGGCAGCCATAGTCAGTTACCTGGCCTGGTGCGATCGGCTTTAGTATGTAATTGTGCTTTCTTTCCCTCTTTCTGACAAGGCCGGTCCTGAAGTCGGCTGTCCTGGCTCACTGTTCTGTCTTAATCGCTCCCTGTCTGGCTTCGCCAGCGGTCCGCTCTCGCCCCGCTCGCCAGACGGTTCCTCGCCGGAACCTCTGCCTCGCTGCTGTAGCACTGTCCTGCTGCGCTGCCGCCCGGTGCCTTTTTTGGCCTTCTCTGGCGCGTCTTTTTTTTCCCGGGTAGTATGCTGCCTGGCGGGGAAGAGATCTCTTGAGAGGCGAGAGGGCGGCGATGGTCAGGAAGGCAGCATCTGGCAGGCAGCTCAGGTTTCCGCAGGTGGACAGGATTTTGAGGCATCCTCTGCTTGCCGCCAAGGCAGCCGAGATCAGCCGCCCGTATCTTGTTAACCTGATAAGAAGGCAGCTGGAAGCTCTGCGGCTGGCTGCCAGCCAGGGTGAGATTGAATCTGTTGCCCAGGTCGAGGAGATAGCCCGGGCGGTTGCCAGTACTGCCGACAGGCTTCTGGCTGGCGACCTGCGAAAGGTTGTCAACGCCACCGGGGTGGTATTGAACACCAACCTGGGCAGGGCCCCTCTACCCGATCAGTGCCTGGAGCGGCTCGCGAATCTTGCCGGCGGTTACTGCAACCTGGAGCTGGATTTGGATAGCTCAGCCAGGGGAGACAGGGACAGTCGTATTGAGGAGTTGATGCAGCTCCTGGTCGGCTGCGAGCGGGCTATCGTTGTCAACAACAATGCAGCAGCAGTGCTTCTGGCTGTAAATGCGCTCGCCAGGGGAAAGGAGGTGATTGTCTCGCGCGGGGAGCTGGTTGAGATTGGCGGCAGCTTTCGTCTGCCTGAGGTCATCCAAGCATCCGGTGGCATCCTCAAGGAGGTCGGCACCACCAACAGAACCAGTGTAGATGATTACCGCAATGCCATCGGCAGCGATACTGCCTGCCTGCTCAAGTGCCACCGCTCAAACTTCGAGATTGAAGGCTTCACGCAGGAAGCTGCACTCGATGAGCTCGTCGCCCTGGCGGGCGACAAGCGCCTGCCGCTGGTCGTGGATCTGGGCAGCGGCGTGCTTGTCGATCTGTCCTGCTACGGTATGGCGAGAGAGCCTGCTGTTCCTGCGGTTGTTGCTGCCGGGTGCGATGTTGTCACCTTCTCCGGTGACAAACTTCTGGGTGGGCCGCAGGCTGGAGTTATTGCCGGCAGGAAGGCATCGGTAACGCAGATGCGCAAGAATCCGCTCTACAGGGCATTGAGGGCCGACAAGCTTCAGCTTGCCTGCCTGGAATCCGTCTTGCAGGCTTATCTCAGCCCGGAGCCGGAGAAGAAGCTTCCGGTTTATCGGATGCTGGCAATGAGTGCCGGATACCTGGAAGAGCGTGCCCAAGCGCTTCTGTCCAGGCTTGCCGGGCGCTTGCAGAGAGTAAGATTGTCTGTTGTGGCAAGTTCTTCTTGCGCTGGCGGCGGCTCACTGCCGGGACAGTTGCTCCCCAGCTCAGCACTTTGCCTGGTGGCAGATAATCTCTCCGCTACCCGTCTGGCTGCGCTCTTGCGCCGCCAGCCTGTTCCTGTAATCGGTACAGTGCAGGCAGATACGGTCAGGCTTGATCTGCGTGCTGTGCCTAAGAGCGATGAACAGCATATCGAGGTGGCGCTGCTTGCCATTGACAGCGGCCTCTTAAAGCAGTCGTTGCCTTTTTGAGGGCATCATGTTGCCTCTCGGCGCTGCCATGTATAGGTTGCGTCCCGGGTCGCCGGGAATGAGGTATGAGCGTTGGCCGGTCCTTTGAGAGCAGAGTGGCGCTAGCTGAAGTAACTTGCCTCTGCAGGCGGGCCAAGAGGATATAATGCCGCCTGGTAAAGCCGGTTGGATCTCGATGGTTGAGGCTCAGCATTAGCTCAACTGCTTGGATCTCAGTGCCGGTCCATGGCAGGAGAAGCGAGAGAGGCAGATTATGACCGCAGACAGTGAAACAGAGACCAAGTATGCTGAGCTTTGCAAGCGTATTGAGGGGCAGGCCAGATTTACCAGGACAGTCGTTGTCGTCTGTACTGCTGCTATTCTCGGCACGATTTTCTACGTTTTGTCGGAGATTTTTGCCGCTCTCCCGGGGGTAATCATCGCCAATCAGCTGGAGAAGCTGGAGCCTATGGTGTATCAGTGGCGAGCCTTGGAGCGTAAGCTTGACGAGAGGGCAGGTGGCGGTGCATCGGCTGAGAGCAGCTCGCCGTCTGGACAGCAGCCTGGCGATTCGCCTTAAGTCCCGGCCCTCTCGCCCATACAGTTTTGATCGCTCCCTGCCTGGCTTCGCCAGCGGTCCGCTCCCCACTCGCTCCACTTCGCAGCCCTGGGCCGGAACCTCTGCCTCGCGGCTGTAGCACAGTCATCGCAGGCGCAAGACGCGCGGGAGCGCGTCTCCATCGAGGCGACCAGTGCCCAGCAGGTGAGCGGGAAGCCGCCTGGCATCTGTAAGCGCACTATTTGTTGAGCATCGCCTGCCGTCTCTGGACCTCTGCCTCGACCTCCTGGGCGGTTATGTTGTTTACCTGCATGGGACCGGCGCAGATTTCTCGCCATGGTGCTCCAGCCAGGGCCTGCCTGACGATCACCTCGAATACTTGCGCTCTGACTCCAGAGCCGTAGCTGCCCGGGCCGGATGGAAAAGACCCTGTCTGAGGATGTCCGGTAAGGGCAGCTGTCGGTTGCACTTGCAGAT
>CAYPBX010000437.1:0-3123 GCA_964409075.1 uncultured Candidatus Obscuribacterales bacterium | reverse complement strand
CAGCTGCAAGACCGATAGATTTAGCCCTTTGTGACTTCACCCTGCCCTCCCCGTGAATTTCAGCGTAACTTGGATTCTCACCAAAATAATTTAGACAGCCTCAACCATATCTGACAAGAATGAAGCATCTAAACCTTATTGATTGGTGTTAAACTGTATTCCCACCAGCTATATTTTTCAGATCTATCTCCTGTAAAATTTGCCAACTGCCCGTATGCGGACTGTACAGTGTCGGCTCAAGCTTCTCGCTATCACCGCAAGAGCTTCGGACTGAAGGCGGAGGTTCTGCCAGAGCTTCGGCGGGAGTATACTTCGCCGCTTATCGCCCAGATGCGCCAGGATGGCAACACGCTGTGTTGTCGTCTGGCCACCATCCGTCTGGCAGAGGCTTTTGGTTTCTGCTGGGGTGTGGATAGAGCCGTGTCCATGGCTTACGAGACCAGGAAGCATTTTCCCGACCGGCGCATCTGGATCACCAACGAGATAATTCACAATCCGCTTGTAAACAGGAAACTTAAGGAGATGCGCATCGACTTCGTGCCGGCAGGAAGTGGCGGACTGAAGGATTACTCGGGTGTCCAGCCGGGCGATGTTGTTATTCTGCCGGCTTTCGGCGCTTCAGTTGAGGAGATGGAGCTTATCGAAGCGAGGTCCTGCGAGATCGTCGATACTACCTGTCCCTGGGTGTCGCGCGTCTGGAATCGGGTGACCAAGTATCAGCAATCTGAATATACAGCCATACTCCATGGAAAGTACAACCATGAGGAGACGGTAGCCACGTCGTCGCGAGCGCGTCACTACCTGATTGTTCAAAACATCGACGAGGCCAGGTGGGTCTGTGAATACATACTCGGCAGAGCCGACAGGAACGAGTTTTCAAGGCGTTTCCAGCACGCCATATCGGACGGTTTCGATCCGGACATACACCTTGTTCGGGTTGGTATCGCCAATCAAACGACCATGCTCAAAGGCGAGACCGAGGAGATTGGCAGGCTGTTTGAGGCAACGATGCTTGCGAGATATGGACCGAAGGGGTTGCATGACCATTTTCTCAGTACTGGCGATACTATATGTGATGCCACCCAGGAGCGCCAGGACGCCATGCTCAAGCTTGTTGAGGAGCCGCTGGATATGGCGCTCATTATTGGCGGGTACAACTCCTCCAATACCGGCCATCTTCACGAGATAGCTGTCGACAGGCAAATACCCTGCTTCCATATCGATGGTCCTGACGCTATCGGTCCTGGCAACACCATCACTCATAAGCCTCTGCGCGAAACAGAAACGATTACTACCAGAGAGTGGTTGCCTGAGGGACATGTGACCATCGGTATCACATCCGGTGCATCGACCCCGGATCAGGTGGTGGCTCACGTAATCGAGAAGGTTCTCGAGCTGAAAAACTAGAGAGGGATTAAAAGTTGAGCCAGCGTGCTGCAAGCGACCAGACAGCCCTGCCGTCCGACACAGCATCCTGCATGGAAAGCGTGTTCTTAAAGGCCTGTCGCAGAGAGAGTACAGATTACACGCCGGTGTGGCTGATGCGCCAGGCCGGGCGCTACATGAATGAGTATCGAGAGATGCGCAGCAAAGTGGAGTTCCTGGAACTCTGCAAGACTCCGGATCTTGCAGCGGAAGTAACGCTGCTGCCAGTTGAGCAGCTACAGGTCGATGCGGCAATTATCTTTGCCGATATTCTCTTGCCGCTAGAGCCTATGGGAGCAGGGCTGCGCTACAGCAAAGGAGACGGTCCGGTCATTGACCGCCCTGTCCGTTGCCATCAGGACGTGGACCGGCTCAGGACCGTATGTGCAGAGGAGTCGCTCGCCTTTGTAGCTGACGCGATAACAGCGACCCTGGCCGAGCTTCCTCCAGAATTCGCCTTGATCGGTTTTGCTGGAGCGCCATTTACCCTGGCTGCTTATCTTATCGAAGGTGGATCTTCACGCACCTACGACAGGACAAAGGCTTTTATGCTCGCGCAGCCGCAGGCGTGGCTGAAACTGATGGAGATGCTTGCCGATATCACCGCTGATTATCTGAACCTGCAGGTTGAAGCCGGAGCATGCGCAGTGCAGCTCTTTGACAGCTGGGTTGGTTGTCTGAGCAGGCAGGACTACTCTAGATACGTGTATCAATACAGCCAACGAGCAATTAGAGAAGTCCAGGAAAAGGTGCCGGTTATTCATTTCAGCACAGGCAGCTATCACCTGATAAAGGAGATTAAGAAGTTGAGCGTGCAGGTAATCTCACTTGACTGGAGGGTGCCACTGGGACAGGCATGGGAGCTCGTAGGCTATGACAAGGCAGTGCAGGGCAATCTCGACCCGGCTGTATTGCTGACAGACAAAGATGTCATCAGGGCTTGCGTACGGGAAATCCTGGAGGGGGTATCCGGTAGGCCCGGGCATATCTTCAATCTCGGGCACGGCGTACTGCCCGCCACGCCAGAGGACAACGTCCGTTTTCTCGTGGAGAGCGTTCACGAGTTGAGCCGGCGTTGATGCATAGCGCGAGAGTAGAATGAAAGGCCCGGACGGCAAAGCGATACGCATCGTGGTGGCAGGAGGTGGAATTACCGGGCTGGCGGCTGCTCATTGCTGCGTGGAGATTGCTGCTTGCCAGTCTCTCCCAATTGATATCTCGGTGCTGGAAGGAGCCGGACGCGCTGGCGGGCTTATTGAGACCCGCCGTTTCGGAGAGTCGATCATCGAGTGCGGAGCTGATTCGTTCATCACAGTTAAGCCGTGGGCGCTGGATCTGTGCCGGCGTCTTCGTCTGGGTGAGCGGATAATCCAGACGAACCGCGAGCATAGACGCACGCTGGTTGCCTGGCAAGGAGCGCTGCATCTGCTCCCGGAGGGGTTCTACCTTTTTGCCCCCTCAAGATTCGTACCGCTTCTCGGCTCCGGGCTTTTCAGCTGGACAGGCAAGGCCAGGATGCTGCTCGAGTCTGTAATACCCAGGAGCCGGCAGGGACAGGAGGAGACAGTGGCGGAGTTTGTAGTAAGGCGCTTTGGTCGGCAGATGTACGAGCGTGTTGCTCAGCCGATGGTCGGTGGCATCTATACGGGTGATCCTGCAAGGCTCAGCCTCAAGGCGACTTTGCCTCAGTTTCTGGAC
>CAYPBX010000436.1:0-3124 GCA_964409075.1 uncultured Candidatus Obscuribacterales bacterium | reverse complement strand
CGGTTCCCTTCTGCCTAAGAATCAGCCTGAATTCTGGTTAGACCCGGCCAACCTGGAAGCGAGACGCTTTGTCAAGGATCTGGCAGGCGAGATTATCAAGCGCTACAAGGTCGACGGGGTGCAGTTCGATTACGTGCGTTACCCGTTTAACGGCTGGGGAGCGGAGATGGGCTTCGACTGGGTAGGACGTACCCGATTTGAGACGGAGACCGGGCTTTGTCTGGATGATTTCAACCAGGAGACGCGCCGTCTCTTTGAGGCCTGGAAGATTGCTCAGGTCAACGATTTTGTCAAGGATGTCTCGACGACACTGCGGCGCCAGTCACCGGATATCCGCATATCAGCTGCCGTTTATGCCACGCCCAGGCGTATGCGCCTTATGGGCATCCAGCAGGACTGGGAGACCTGGGTGCGAAACGGCTGGGTGGATACGCTCAATCCGATGAGCTATGTGACCTCAGCCGACGAGCTGGTCAAGAAGGCAGGTTATGTGCGTGAGGAGACAGGCGACCGGGCCCTTGTCTATCCTGGTCTGGCAGTCAGCAGGGTCGATGCGGCCGGCTTTGTCGAGCAGCTGGATACATCCAGGGAGATAGGCACGCTGGGCACGACCCTCTTTGCGGTCGCCCATCTGGATGACAAGTTGCTCGATCTTCTTGCTCACGGCCCTTATAGAAGGAAGACGCTGATGACGCCGCAGGCCAATCCACTCAGGGCCGGCAGGCTGCTCATCGATGACTTCGCAGCGCTGGTCAACCGCTATCTAAGCGATGCCACCAAGAGAATTCTCTCTGATCAGGCAAGCACAAACGATGTGCTGGCTCAGATGATGGCGCTTAAGGAAAGGCTGCATCTCCTTGGCGCTGACGCGTCGCCTGAGATGATAAATTCCTGCCTGCAGGCGGTGCGATCCTTCAACGGCAGCGTCAAGGACTGGCTGCGCCTGGAGGCTTTCATCCAGAGGGGGTTCCGGGCCAGATATATCGCCAACTATCTCAATCAGGTCGAGGCCATACTCTCCTATGCCGAGCAGAAGGCGAGAACCGTCGAGCAGATAGCTGGCGATGCTCAACCGGCCTCTCAGGCAAGCCTGCCCTGAAAAAAGCCTCTGCTTGCGCAGAGGCTGGAGGTGCGAAAGGAGGGATTACACCTTTGTAAGTTGATCTTCCTACCAGCTGCCGGGAGTCGATCGCCAGGGAGTGACCGGTCTCAATACCGGCTCCTCGGCGGGCTTGCTCTCCTGACAGCTGCTTTCGGACAGATGTCCTTGGCTGGCAGTCAGATCGGGCTCTGCCGACTGGCATGCCGACTCATGTTTTACGCCCGCCTGCCCATCTGCGGGGGCAGGGGCAAACTGCGCTTGTGTCGCCTGCAGGCTCGCTGCCTCAACCTGAGCTTTTTTCTGACCGTCCTCGTTAGCCTGTTTCAGTTGTGGCTCGAGAACGCCAGCCTTGTCCCTGAGCAGGAACTCAATATAGTCGCCTCTGCTCATGCGCGAGGAAGCCACCTGCTCGTCGAGCAAGCGGTGAGCCATGGGCGTGACGCATACCGCAGTGGTGGTCCCACGGTTCTTGCCGAAGAAGAAAGACTTGGCACCGCCTTTCGGTCCGGTCTTTTTGGCTGTTGACGGCAGTCTGAGCGGGTTCTGACCGGCGCGTTCGCGAATCAGCATCTCCACGTAATCCCCATTGGAGACGCCGGCCGCTGCAGCCTGCTCCTTGAGCAACTGGCGGCCCAGCGCCGTCAGATTGAAGGAGACAGAGCCGGATTCTTTGCCCGGAAAGCGTGACCGGCGCGGGGAAGTGGTCTTGGGTGTAAGAGTGTTAGGTGGGACCGTTGTGTTCATTTAACCTTCGGCATTGAGTCAGCATCCATTATTTGAGCTAACCGCCGCCTTACCTCCTTTTCTCATAGAACGGGTTCCAATCTGCCCGGAATGCAAAGTGCATATCTATCCGTACCTTCTCAGGTGATAGCCTTGGCTATCTCTCAGAAACATGTCCTTGGCTACCGTCGAAGCCTGGTCATGAATCCTGCGTGATTCTTACCCTCAGAAAGGCCAGTAGACCCGCAGAGCCCATTGCCGAGGAGCGATCGTTTCCCCAGCCTGACCCCTTTGAAAAGCCCGCCATACCACAAACTTGCCTTATGGCTTCCTTTTAAAAGGAGCAATCCTGGCAACCATTTCCAAGGTCTTGATTATATAGCAAAAGTTACACTACTTTGCGGAAGCGCCAAATTACAGTTGTTTCATGCTTTGGCGGAGATCGAGTTGCCGCAGGCCGCCCTTTCAGGGCAGAAACTGCAGCACCCACAGATTGAAGAGCCAGGCGATAGCGGCGCCCATGGCTGCACCGACCAGAACCTCGAAAGGGGTATGTCCTAGAAATTCTCTAATTCGCTGGGAGGAGAGATGCGGATGTTGGGAGAAGAGCTCGCTGACCATCTGGTTGAGAACCCTTGCCTGTTGACCTACATGCCTTCTCACGCCGGCAGCATCGTACATGACGATGACGGCGAGACTGAGGGCGATTGCAAAGACTACCGAGTTAAATCCTTCTATCAAGCCGACCGAAGTGGCCATACCCACGGTGCAGCAGCTGTGGCTCGAGGGCATGCCACCAGTTTTGGCCAGAATGCGCAGGTCCAGGTGTCCGGTGCGCAGGAGTTTGCTGGTTATCTTGATAAGCTGTGCAATCAGGCTGCAACCCAAGGTGACAGCTATCACCTGCCAGCCTCGCTGACCAGAGGCGGTGATGGTGGCAAATGGTGCTGTCGCTATTGTGGCTCCCAGATCAACGAGGATCAGATCCATAAAATTGCCGGCTGGCTCCTGGTGCTTAGTTGGTGCGGTTGATGGCCAGATTACAAAGATGGGTCAGCGGCTCGAGGCAAGCGCTGTTAAGCCCGGTCTGCACGAGCGCCTGTTTGGCTTCCCGGCCGAGCTCCTCCAGCTTCTTGCCTGAGCCGTCGGCACCAAATACGGACACCCAGGTGATCTTATCCTGCTTACGGTCTTTGCCGGGCGTCTTGCCTAACCTGCTTGCATCCTCACTCAAGTCAAGCAGGTCGTCTCGAATCTGAAAGGCAAGTCCCAGGCAGGAGCCGAAAGTGGTGAAGGACC
>CAYPBX010000435.1:0-3124 GCA_964409075.1 uncultured Candidatus Obscuribacterales bacterium | reverse complement strand
GATTGCTGAATGAGGAAAGGCAGCTATCACCTTGTTTACCGCCTGCTGAGCCTGGGCCTGCGACTGCTGGTTGGCGGCAGCGCGGGCAGCGCTCTTAGCAAGGTTGTCGTTGGCAGAATTGGCGAGCACAACAGCAATGACATTGAAGCCGAGGAGCGCCATCGGAATGAGGATAATCGTCCCCATGATCATCTCGATGAATCCTTGTCCTCGTGAGCGTCTTGCTTTGATAGTACCTTTCATCCCCAATTCCTCCTAGTTGTCTGCGTTGTGATGATTCTCGAGCGGGCGCTCGCTTACAAACCTGAACTGCATCGGCAGATTGAGCCCGGTTACCTTGGGCAGCATGGGCATGTCCTGATTTAAAAACGGACGAATGGACATTGCAGTCTCAACCACAATAATCTTGTCGGTAATATTGCTGACCGGGTCTTTCTGCCCATCTTTGTAGCTGACTTTCGTAAGCGGACCCTGGTGCAGATTGACGAACTTACCAAGCCCCATGTTCTTCCAGTTGTTGGCGACAGCGGCGACCGTGGCGTTAACCTGAGACTTTTTGACCAGTGCCGCTTCTCTTAACTGCACGCTGTTGAGCGTGAAGCAGCAGCCAAACTGAACGCCCATGGCAAGTAGATTGACCAGCGGGAAGAAGACCATGAGAATCAAAATCATCAAAGCGCCGGGCAGTTCGCTCATTGCCTGACCGCGTTCCCTGCGCATGTTGGTTGTCTGTCTACCACGAGTCATGAATTTAACCTCCGCTGGCTTGGCCTGGTCTCTTTTCAACTGTCTTGATTGCTCCGACCGCCTCGCCTGTCTCTCTAACTGGAGCCTGCTTAAAATTAGGGGGCAGCGATAGGAATTTAAGAGCGTTTTTATGCAAGGGGACCAAAATGCTCCCTATCTAGTCGTACGGGGTTGGGAGCTATGCTCCAAAGCAGCCGGGCTGAGGATGCTGAGTCAATGGCGCGGCGATACCGGCTGGGATCTTTGCCAGCCGGCCGGTGCGTCCTTCTGGTCTCGCCTGGGGCGATTTTCTTTGGCAACCAAGACATCCCGGACAGATTAGATAATCGGCGTGCAAACACCCTCTAAATAAATATCTGTTTCCCGCTTCACCCGGATCTCGCCCAGGCAGCCGCTATAGCCAGAGCCGGGTCTCCAGTGCATCTCACCGTTGATGAAAGACCAGCCGATAGGCGGAGGCACAGGGACGCACGCGAAATCTGGAGTCATGCTGATCTGCACATAGGGTATGACCGGGGGCCCGGGCAGACTGCGGTCAGCAAGCTTACTCTCAGCGCCGTCGGCAGCATTGTCAATCTTAATCACTGGCTCGACAAACTGGGAGAGCCATGGCGCTTTGACCAGGGCAATCTCTTTGGGCTGCACATCGATATTTTCACCATCTGCGCAAAAGAGATAAAAATCTCTCTTACCAGCCTCCAGCCAGCCGGCAGTCTCCAGGCTGTTGAGCAGTCCGTGCAGCTGGCCGGCGGTTATCTTTTTGCCTGGTTTGGAGATCATCTGGTTGAGGCGGTTCAAAAGGGTATTCTCTATCTTGGCCTTATCAGCGGCAAATGGATAGCCGAATATGGCTGAGTCTAAGGTCGGCGGTATAAATTCAGTTCCAAGCTCGAAATTGGAGACATTCAGTGTACATAGAATCCCGCGTCCAACGCGGTCTTGCAGCTCAGGCCTGTAGCCATATTCTGATTGGCTGAAAGTCGGCGGCGTGCCCAAGAAGTTCCAGTTCGCCTCATTCTCCTCCAGCTTCAAGTGCACAAAGGAGTGAGGTATAGACAGCTTGTAGGTCTGCTGAGGATTGCTGATTACATAAGCAATCCCTTCCTGACCGTACATCTTGTGGTCCTTGGAGCGTCCGCGAGCAGACAGGGAGTTGGGGACGGGTGTTCCCCAGTCAGCCTGCAGCGGATTGGCCTGGTGCGTATTGGCATTGAAATCCACTCCCGAGACCAGGTGGGTGCGCTCGTTTTGCTTAAAGGGGACGAAGCTGAAAGTCTTGCCGTTTACGGTAAACGGGTTGTAGCCGCTTATGAATTTATCGGTCATCGGTACGGAGTTGCCAGTGTTGCCGGGCATTATCTCAGCAGTTGTCACCTCCAGATTGCTCTCGGCGCCGCGGTCGAGAAGCGATGTCAGCCAGCCTTGCGCCCCCTGGTAGGGAACAGCCTCGGTCTTATCGCCGAGCATGCGCAGGGAGTTTTGCTTTGAGATCTCCTCAAAGAACCCGTAGAGATTGTTCTCGTTATTGATTTTGCCAGCAAGCTGGCTGCTTATCTGTTTTGCGGCATCGAACATGCTGTCAGCGTTTGCCTTGGCGTCGCCGCCAGCGCCAACGGCGTTGGCCTCCATGAGAAGAACCTCTCCCCACATACGATTTACATTGCCCAGGCTTATCTTGCCGCCCTGGTCGGCAATGTCGGCAAATCGTGACTGGGCGCCGAAGGACTGCAGCGCAATTTTGAGGCTGTCGTTGGTGAGAACCTTCTTGCCCACGTTGAGCGTGCCGGCATCCACGGCATTGCGCATCTCACGCCCCCCACCCAGGAACATGGACAGCTGGGTTAAGCCGTATATGAGTATGGCCAAAAGCAGTGCAAAGATGGCGACAACCGCCAGAGTCACCCCTTTCCCGTTGCGTCTTGACTTCACGTTCTTATTCCCCCTGTTGGAAAGATGAGCTTCTCGATTGTCATTCACTAAGCCGGGACGGTTGCATGCTTGTGCAAACCGGTCGGGCTCCGACATCTTCCCTTTGACGGCAGGGCAGGGAAATTTAGGGCAGGTGTCTGTAAGCCAGGCAACATTTTGCCGAATGCGGCTGGCACATCTCTCCCTAGCATATAGCTAACCGTTTCAGAAGAGCAATGCCTCTTCTGTACCAACGGCATTGAGTTTAAGATAATGAATTTCAGGGGTTAACGAGTATGAATAAGGTAGTCTCTGCCCGGGTATGGCAACACGACAGCTGAGCATTGCCGAGCTTGAACTGCTGTACAAGCAGGCAATTACTTGCTCGCGCTGCCTGGCGACCCTGGTTATGTTTCTCGGCTATGCGCTTCTGGGTACCTTTCTGATCAATTATCTGGCAGGCTCTGAG
>CAYPBX010000434.1:1471-3154 GCA_964409075.1 uncultured Candidatus Obscuribacterales bacterium | reverse complement strand
TGGTCCGGATCAGGATCGGAAAGGCGAAGGCTGAGCTTCTGGGTCCGGCTGAGTTAGACCAATACGGCTGGCCTGGCGACCATGGCCATGGCTAATGCTGTCAACATCGAGGCCAAGGAGGCGGTCAGAGGCACAATTGCTGAGATCGGGCAGAAGAAGCAACAGCTCGATGAGAAGCTCAGGGAGCTTGAAGAGAGCAGTAGCTCTTCGGCAGAGGATGGAGAGCGCTTGCGCGACGAGATGCGTTCCCTCAGTCGAGAGATTGCCGCGCTGGAGCAGGTGTTGATCAAGTACAGAAGCATCCTGGAGGCGGCTCAGTATGCTTACCGCAACGGCAGCGCCGCAGCCTCGATTACTGATACCATTGCGCGCAACCAGCGCGATCTGACCTCCAACGGCTTCAGTGCCGAAGGTAATAACTTCACTCTGGCTGGCGTTCTCTTTACTCCCCATCCAAGACTGCCTGCCAGTCTCGATGCTATCCGCAACGCATCAGCACCAAGCGGTGACGCCGCCGGCACCGACTGGACGGCAAGCAACTTCTATGTTTTCGATATGTCCTCAGCCAGGCTGGCTGCCAGACCGCCTGCGCCTTCATCAGGCAGTAGCTGGCTGGACCGGCTGCTCAGGTTCTGGGAGCCGGCATTTGCAGAGGGCGGCAAAGGAGGAGGTGCTGGTGGTTCTGGTGCCGGTGGCGCGGCCGGAAGCGACGGTAGCAAAGTTGGCGGCGGCGGCAAGGTGACTGTTCTGCCCGGGTCTGATGACAACCTGACCTATGTTTTTGATGTGGACCTTCAGGGGAAGGTCAGGGTGGCAGTGACAGATAGCTCGCCATTTGATGCCCTGCCGGTTTCCGAAAAGCAGATCATGGCTGTATCCCTGAATGCCAAGACCACCAGCGATGGTGGCGCGCCGGTTGTCTGGACGGCTGTCATGCGCAATCAGACTCTATACAGGGGCAAGGCCAGGGGCGGCAAGCATGCCGGTGAGCCGTTGGCCAGCCGGGATGAGAAATGGTGCGAGAAAGCACAGTACGGGCGACAGAAGCAGGGCGGATCGGTAGGTTCCGGCGGCAGTCCAGGCGGCCTGGGGCTCAACCGGACTCCGGCTCTCTTTGGTAAATTTGTCCCTATTCAACCGGCCTATGCTCACGGCAGCGCTGGAGGTGGCGGTGGCGGTGGCGGTGGACAGAAGCCGAGAAAGTCCTACATGTGCGGCGGACAGGCTGTCGATTTCCAGATGCGCACGCCGATGATACCTTCCGGAGGTGGCTTTAACGATGCTTCCGGCATAGGGCGCCTGTCCAGCATGACAGGCAGTCCTGCTCCCGGCTCCCCCGGGGAGGTGACATTCGCAGACGGCACCAATTTGAGCATACCGCAGGTCAACGGCTGGATCATCACGCCAGGGGGAGGAGACACAATGCCGCAGGCGGTTATGGGTCCGGGGGCCGACGCGGCGACGGATCTTATTCCTCGCGTTCCTGGGAATTTGTTGTAATCGCTCCCTCGGCTCGTTCCTCGCCTCGTCCGCTCTTGCTACGCTCGGCTGCGCGCCTGTGGGCCCAGGCGCTCCACCTCGCTGGCTGGGCGTAAAATTCAAGAGTCGTTCTCGTTCCTGTATACGCTGCCTCGTCCGCTCTTGCTACGCTCGGCTGCGCGCCTGTGGGCCCAGGCGCTCCAC
>CAYPBX010000434.1:0-1371 GCA_964409075.1 uncultured Candidatus Obscuribacterales bacterium | reverse complement strand
CTCACTGCCTGAGCGTAAAATTCAAGAGTCGTTCTCGTTCCTGGCTACGCCGCTTCCTCCGCTCTTACACGCTACGCTGCCTTGGCGTGGATTCAGCGGATGAAGGCAGGCATGGAGAGTTTGTGCATCGTCTGCTTGAGCTTGAGCTTGAGCAGCCCCATGTCACCACGCAAAGCAGACTCCTCAACCTCCCGGTAGAGACTCAGATACAGCTCCAGTCCGGTCTTGCCTTCCAGTTTCAGATCGCGAATGCGGCGCGCCACCTGATAGCGCTGCCTGTAAAACGGGCCGGGTCTGGGTGCCAGATTGCCAAGCTCTCGCTCGACCGCCTCATAGTCGACGCCGCCGGGGCTGCGGCCAGTCCTTGCCTCGGTCTCAGGAGAGCGTACTGTTGCCGCCTGTCTGTCTGCCTTGCTTCCAGCAACAGGCTTGTCCGGCTGGCTCTTCTCCTCAGCCGGCGTGAGCCCCTGGGCGCGGTTGTAATTGTTCTCCAGCTCATTGAGCTTGGCGATGAGCTCGTTCATGGCCAGGACAATGTTGTCTTTGTCTGCATTGGCTCGGACCAGATCCTCTATAGCCTTGAGCTCGGCTCGTTGATCGCTCACACCCACTCCCAATTCGCTTAAATGCTCGATTCTGCTCAGGAGCTTAATACGGTCAGCTTTGTAGATCCCATCTAAAATCCCCTCCTTCTGGCGCGTGTCTCCTTCTATAAGCTCGATCGAGGAGAGGAGATCCTCCTGGCTGACAAGCCGGGAGCCAAAGGCCTGCACGTCGCTGGTGCGCACTACCGCCTGCCTGAACTTCGTTGATCCTGGCCCACCATAGAAAAAGACCTTCACGCGCACAAGCCCTTCTGTCTGGGCATCCATGAGAGCTTTGGTGATCAGCATGGCGTCGATCTTTAAATCTTGCCCTGTGGCCTTCGGATGGCTGTAGGTGGTGACGATCACCTCCTGGCCGCGCACTACCGCCTGGATGCCGATGCTGGGAGCCAGGACCTGCGCGTCTCTAATCGCCTGAACAGCGGACTGCCCTGTGAGGGCGGCTAAAGCCGGGCAACACAAAAAAGCGCTCACCACCAATAGAGCCAGAAGAGAAAGCGCCATGACCCTGTCGGATTGCCTGTGCCCGGGAAAGTGTACCATTTTGGCTCACACTCCACTCTGGTTCAGCACCGGTGATTAGTATCCATTGTAACGGTATGGATGGGTTGAGAGAGATCATCAGTATAATGACGTTGGTTGATACTATGCACAGGCAAGCGGGTGAGGGCGGACCGGCGGCGGGCAGCCGAGGGAGCGGCAACCGACAAATTACCCGGAGCCGAGCGTAACAAGCGCGGAGCAGCAGAGTTGGCAACGCTTACAT
>CAYPBX010000433.1:0-3168 GCA_964409075.1 uncultured Candidatus Obscuribacterales bacterium | reverse complement strand
AGCCTGCATTCCCAAACGGCTCGATCTTACCTACAATCCTGCCTTCGAGAACGAGTATATATTCTATGCGGTTCAGAACAAAGATAAGTTGGCCGGTCGGCGTGTCCTCATAGTCGGTGGCGGCGACTCCGCAGTCGACTGGGCTAATGAGTTCTCGCATGTGGCAGAGCATGTGACTTTGATACACAGACGCGATCAGTTCCGTGCCGTGCAGACATCTGTGGATGAGATGTACAGGAACGGCATTGACGTGAAGACTTTCTCTGAGCTCAAGGAGATTATTGGCAAAAACAAGATTGACGGGGCCATCGTTTTCGACAATCGAACCGGCAAGGAGGAGAAGCTTGATATCAACTGCATTCTCATCTGCCTGGGGTTTGTGATCAATCTGGATTTTCTCAAGGCGTGGGGCTTGAAGATGGATGCCAGGCACATCGAGGTGAATGAGAAGATGGAGACCAGCCTGCCAGGTGTTTATGCAGCTGGTGATATCTGCACGCACACAGCAAAACTGAAGCTCATCGCCACCGGTGCAGCCGAAGCTGTGACGGCTGTCAACTTTGGCGCTGTCTACATCAATCCGACCGCCAAAGCATTTCCCGGACACAGCTCCAATCTCAATTTAAGCATTTAGCTTGCCAGCTGCCTGCGGCCTGCATCCTGGGGGGGCGCCAGGGAGAGCAGCCGGAGGGCATTTGTCGACAGCACTGCAGCAAGCTCCATGGGGCTGAGCGCGGCTCGGACTTGAGCCAAGGCCAGCGATTGCCGGAACAGTGGAAAGTCAGATCCAAAGATTACTCGCTCCGGACCCAGAAGATCCACAGCGCGCCGGATGATGCGTGCTGGTTGCCAGGACGTTTCCACGTACACGTTAGGGTAGCGCAGGCTTATCTTGAGTACCTCACGCCACGATTCCCAGCCGATATGGGCTAAGATAAAGCGTACGCGCGGGAAGTCCGCTATCATCGGTTCGATGGCTTTGACTTCGTTGCAGCCGGAGATGCTGCTCAACCCCTCTACCGGGATGTGGCCCGTATGGATCATTACAGGAAGCTGGTAGCTCTCGGCCAGACGCACAACATCTTTGGTGGCATGGTAGAGCTCTCCGCAAGCATAACCACCAACCACCGGGTGAAGCTTGATACCGGCAACCGATCCTGACTCTATAAATGGTGTCACGTATCCAACTGGATCTGGTTGAGTGCGGGCGACTGAGACAAATACAGAGACGCGATCGCGATACCCGGCTGTTAATTCGAGTATCTCGGCTGTCATGGTCAGCGGTTCCAGGGAGTGGATGACTACATGATTGATGCCGTTGGCGTTCATGCTGTCAATCAGCCTTTTAAAGTCATTGGCTTTGAAGAGCCGCAAAGTCTCAATCAGTCCGAGCGCTCCTAGCCGTGAGTAGATAGATCGGCTGAGTCCGTCGCGGAAGTTGAGAGCCAGCTGCCTCAAGATGCCGTCGTGCACAGGCTCGCTCAGGTTGGCTACAAGCTCGATGGCTGGTGCCAGGTGCCATATGAAGCCGCGCTCCCGCTCTACGTTCAGGAGCTGCTCAATCTCGCCAGTGGTCTGAATGTGAGCGTGAAAGTCGACTGTGTATAGTCCATCCGGCATCTTACCCTTACTATAATATGTCTTACTGTCCTTTGTGAAGAGCGGAGCGCTCAATGCCTGGCTTTGTCCTGTGCTGGCATATATTGTGACTATAGAATTGCTATAATACCATACAAATGATGGTATATAAATACAGTCAGGTTCAGGTGTCAAGCGGGTCGTTGAGAAGCGGCAGGCTTTGCACGCTGCTCACTTCCAAGAGGAGCGCGGCGGAAGGGGGTGTCCTTCAGGCAGCCGCATGCAAACGGCTGATGAGTACAGGAAGGCAAATGTAGAGGCTTTATGCTGACAGCCAACGCACAGAAGGTGCTGGAGAAACGCTATCTCTGGCGCGATGAGGAAGGGAGGCTCGTTGAATCTCCTGACGACCTGTTCAGGCGTGTAGCCTACGCGGTAGCGGGAGCAGAGGCTCTCTGGGGAGCCGATCAAAAAGCCCTTGAGCAGATGGCTGAACGCTTCTGCTTATCCATGCAGGAATGCCTGTTCCTGCCCAACTCACCAACATTGATGAATGCGGGCAAGGAGAGCGGGCAGCTGTCGGCATGCTTTGTCCTGCCGGTACCGGATTCCCTGGAAGGGATCTTTGAGACCTGCAAGAACGCAGCCTTGATTCACAAGACAGGCGGCGGCACCGGCTTTTCTTTCAGCCGCCTGCGCCCGGCAAACGACAGGGTGAACAGCACAACCGGGGTGGCGTCAGGACCCGTGAGCTTCATGACTGTCTACGATGCAGCGACCGAGGCTATTAAACAAGGAGGGACACGCCGTGGCGCCAACATGGGCATACTCAGGGTCGATCACCCTGATATTGAAGAGTTCATCGCCTGCAAACGCGATACCGGCAGGCTGAACAATTTCAATGTGTCTGTGGCCGTCACAGATCATTTTATGGAATCGCTGGCAGCCGGTGGCGATTATGAGCTTATCCATCCTCGAACCGGCCAGGCGGTAAAGAGAGTTAGCGCCGAGGAAATATTCAATCTGATTGTTGAGAATGCTCATGCCACCGGTGAGCCCGGGCTGGTTTTTCTAGACAGGATTAACGCTGCCGATCCCCTGAAGGAGACGCTTGACGAAGCAGGCAGTCCCGTGCCCGGGACCGAGGAGATTGAGGCTACCAACCCGTGCGGCGAGCAGCCGCTTGGACCTGGCGATGCGTGCAATTTAGGCTCCATCAATCTGTCCCAATTCGTGCGCGCATCCCCTGATGGCTCAGCCGAAATCGATTGGCTGCGGTTGAAAGAGATGGTGTACCTTGCCGTGCGCTTTCTGGATGATATTGTCGAGGTCAACTCGTACCCGCTTGCCTTCATCAAAGCAGCCGCTCTAAACAACCGGCGCATAGGGCTTGGTGTTATGGGCTGGGCGGAGGCTTTGATACGGCTGGCGATACCATATGATTCACCTGAAGCGCTGGCGATGGCAGAGACGGTAATGAGCTTCATTCAAGAGAATGCTCATCAGTCCTCACAAGAGCTTGCCAGACAGAGAGGCACCTTCCCCAACTACCCTTACAGCAGCTGGGTAGATATGGGTATACCTATGCGC
>CAYPBX010000432.1:0-3171 GCA_964409075.1 uncultured Candidatus Obscuribacterales bacterium | reverse complement strand
GCCTACGAGCGAGCTAGAGCAAGAATTAAGGAGCTGAAACCAGATGTCATCCTGGTTCACAGCCCGCACTGGCAGACAATCGTCGGGCATCACTTTCTCAGGGTGCCGCGCCTCAAAGGGCTCTCGGTAGACCCGATATTTCCGCACCTCTTTCAGTACAGCTACGACATGGAGATCGATGTCGAGCTAGCCGATGCCTGCGCCAGGCAAGCCGAGGAGGAGGGGCTGATCGCTAAGAAGATGACCAATCCCAGATTCCGCGTCGACTATGGCACTATAGTCTCGCTCCATATGCTCAACCCGGACTGGGACATAAAGGTAGTCGGCCTGTCGGCAAACAACTCGCCCTATTACTTCTCCCATGACGTGGCCCAGGACCAGATGATCAAGTTGGGACGCGCCACCAGGCGTGCCATCGAGAAGACAGGGCGCAAGGCCGTGCTGGCGGCAAGCAACACGCTCTCGCATCTGCACTTCGACAGGGAGCCAGAGCTGCCGGAGGACATGAGCAAGGAGGTTGTCTACAGCTTCGATCAGTACCTGTGGGATATGAGAGTCCTCGAGCACATGCGCAAAGGCGATACGGACGGTCTGATGAAGATTCTGCCCGAGTTCATGGAGAAGACAGCAGCTGAGATCAAGGCTGGTGGTCTGGTCTGGATGCTTGCAGCCATGGGCTTTCCGAAGGTGCCGGCTTGTGTACACGGCTACGGCACCGTGATTGGAACCGGAAATGCAGTAGTGGAATGGGATCTTTCCAGGGAGGGGGTCGAATGCCCGGTGTAAAGGCAAGTTTCGGATCTGGCATTGAGGCAGCTTATTACGTACCTGGACTGCCGCATCTTGTCTTTGAAAATGGAGCCCGCGCAGATCTCAAGGCCGCCTTGAAGCAGGCGGCAGACCATGCACAAGCTACTGGCGCAGATGTGCTTGTAATCTACAGCAGTCAGTGGATATCCGTCCTGGGACATTCACTTCAGGCAGATCCGAATCCTCATGGAATTCATGTCGATGAGAACTGGTACGACCTGGGAGACTTTGAGTTTTCCTTCAAGGTCGACACCGAACTTGCCGAAAGAATTGCCGAGAAAGGCGGGAAGTACGGGCTGGCCATGAAACTGGTCAACTATGACGGTTTTCCAGTCGACACTGGCACCCTGGTGGCGCTTGAGTATTTCAATCCGGAAAACCGCCTGCCTGTCGTTGTTGTCTCCGCCAATATATACGCCGGGCAGGAGGAGTCCATCCACCTTGGAGAAGCAACGAGGCAGGCTATTGGAGCCAGCGGGCGCAAAGCGATTCTTATCAATGTCTCCGGGCTCTCTCATCGCTTCTTTACGCAGGAGATTTCGTCTGATGCCGATCGTATCTGCCGGGAGGAGGACGAAAATTGGAACCAGAAGATGCTTGAGCTCATGAGGGCAGGAAAAATGGATGAGGCAGTGAAGCTGGGACCGGAATTTGCCCGGCAGGCCCAGGCAGACATGATGTTCAAAGGCTTTTACTGGCTGGCCGGTGCTCTGAACATGGCATCAAGGCCAGCCAAGGTCATGGCTTACGGACCGATCTGGGGAACCGGAGCCTGTGTAGTTGAGTGGACTAGCTCGTGAGTCAAGACACCTGATGGGCAGTGTTGGAGGAGATCGTAATGGCAACGATTGAGGGAGCAAAAAAATCGAGGCGGCAGGCCATCAATGTTCCTGGCCTGGCACCAGCGCCCCTGGGTACCTACTCACACGCTGTTAAAGCGGGCGACTTCGTCTTTCTTGCCGGTCAGGGCGCGCGCGATGCTGTAAGCGGTCAGGAGGTGGGCATTACCTGTGATACCGAAGGCAACGTGACCTCTTACGACATCGAGGCTCAAACTCATGCTGTGATCAAGAATCTCGAGTCTGTCCTGGCTGCTTGCCAGCTCACTCTAAAGGATCTGGTCGATGTTAATGTATTTCTCGCCGACATGTCTGACTTTCAAGCCTTCAACAAGATTTACGCGGAATATTTCTCCTTCGATGAGCCACCGGTGCGCACAACCATAGAGGCCGCAAGGTTGCCTGGCAAGAACTACATCGAGATTAAAGCTGTGGCGATATGTAACTCTGCTTGAGGAGCTTTCATGCAAGTTGTTGCCGGGACGGTTCAGATTGATCACTTCATCGGCGGGCAGATGACTGCTTCCGGGTCCGGCGAGAGATTTGAATCATTGAATCCAGCTACTGGTGAAGTGGTAGCGCAGGTGGCAGTCGGCGGGCCGGAGGAGGTGGATCAGGCAGTTGCAGCTGCCAGGGATGCGTTTGTAAGTGGGCCCTGGCCTGGCTACTCGATTACGCAGCGTTGTCGCATTCTCAGAAAAATGGGTGACCTGATCCTAGAGCGGGTCGAGCAGCTGGCTCACGCTGAAACGCTCGACACCGGCAAGCCGATCAACGAAAGCCGCAATGGTGACATACCACGGTCGGCGCTCAACTTTCACTTCTTTGCTGATTTTGCCCCCTCGCTTACTGAGGAGTGCTTTACTGTAAGTAACAATGAACGGCATCTGGGTGTGAGAGAGCCGGTCGGTGTAGCAGCGCTAATTACTCCCTGGAACCTGCCACTTTATCTGGCTACCTGGAAGCTGGCGCCAGCCCTGGCCATGGGCAATTGCTGCATTCTGAAACCTGCTGAGTGGACACCATATACGGCGCATCTCCTTGCTGATATCGCGCAGGCAGCAGGATTGCCGCCAGGAGTGCTCAACATCGTGCACGGTTTTGGCGGTGGTGGCGCTGGAGAAGCGTTAGCGCGCCATGCCGGAGTCGACTGCATCTCCTTTACCGGTGAGACAGCAACTGGCGTCCAGATAATGCAGACAGCAGCGCCTACTTTAAAAAAACTCTCCTTTGAGCTAGGCGGTAAAGGCGCCAATATCATCTTTGCTGACGCCAATTTGAGCGAGGCGATTCCAGCGTCGGTTCGCGCAGCCTATAGAAATCAGGGCGAGATCTGTCTTGCCGGGTCCCGTCTGTTTGTGCAGCGGACCATATTTGACGAGGTCGTGGAGCGTATGGCACTGGCAGTAAAAGCCTTGCAGGTGGGCGATCCGCTCGATCCAAGCACAGACATGGGAGCAATCATAAGCGTCGAGCAGCTCGAAAAGATCCAGATAGGGCAAACGACGATGGAGGTCGTCGA
>CAYPBX010000431.1:0-3175 GCA_964409075.1 uncultured Candidatus Obscuribacterales bacterium | reverse complement strand
GAGCAAGATGAGCCGCGCCAGCGGATGCGTGGAGGGATCCTCTAGCAGACTCTCCATCATGGCCCGGTTGCCTGCCGCATAAGGTCCAGTAGTGACCCTGGCAAGCGCCGTCGCCGCCATCATGGTGATTGCCTCGCGGAATCCTTCCGGGAAGCCCTGACCGCCTGTCCTCACTATCCACACGAGAGCCTGGCGCGCCTCGTCCGAGCCGAGAGCGCTTCCTTGAGCAAGCATCATCACCTGGTTCAGCCTGTCGATGTATTGATTGATCACGCGAATGCGAATGATGTCAATCTGCGCCTCGACAAACTGGTTACCGGTCCTGACGTGACGTGTATCGATCGGGCTGATGGTTATCTCGGCCATGTACCGGAGCCGTCCCCAGATGCCACCATAACGCTCGGCCACCGCCGCGCTGATGGCCGATTCCAGATTCGGTCCCAGGGGTGTCCCGTCAGGCGCTCGTGGCGGCTCGAGCAGACCCGGGAAGGTGCTGTTGAACCAGGTGCGTATGGCGCGCTCATCGACAGCAATTGGTGTCGTCAGCCTGTCGAAGCGGTGAGCGCGACCTGCAGCATTTGTTATTGCGTTTCTCTCTGGAACCTGCTGTCGGTCAGACATGGACATATAATCGGCAGCCATCATGTTCAGTGACAGATCTCGTTCGTGGTTCGACCAAGAGGTAGCAATTTCATGCAGGTCGACCCCTGCTTGCAAGGCGTGAGCGCCCAATTGCTGAATTGCCCGGAAGGCAATCTCCCTGACCTGTGGTGCGCTGTCATTGGCAGTAGTGGTACCATGCGAAGTGGTGTATCGCGCTCTGCCTGCAATCAATCGAATGATCTGCTGGGAGAGCGGTTGCGTGTTATGAAGCGCCAGGAGCGTTTGTATGGCAGATTGACGGAGGAGAGGCGATCCGGCAGCGAACTGCCCATCACCTGTCTGACTGGATCTTGCTGGATCGATCATACCGGATATGGTATTCAACAACCGTTGTCGGTCAGCCGGCGCCAGGCGCGTAAAGATTATCGGTATGGCATTGAGAACGGAACCCTGTAGAATCGTAGTCTCCAGAGCGGTGGCAGCGCTTGTGGGCCGGTAGAGCAGGAGCCTGTCTGCTGCTGCTGCCACCTGCCCCACCTGGGCGTTGGACAGTCCCTCCAGGGGACCGAGGGCGAGCAGAGCCTGTGCTGCTACCTGAGGGTCCAGGCAATCAGTTACGCAAGCAACTATATGATTACGCACCTGTGCTGCTGTAAGAGCACCAGCGAAGCGGGCAAAATAGGCATTATCAGAAGCAAGTATTCTCAAGGCTGTGGCTGCTGCAAATCGGTTCTCCCAGTACCTGCGCAGACCATCGTCACCAACAGCCGCATTCGGATTGGCATTAACATCGGTGACAAGCCGGTTGATGAGCCAGGTGGCAAACTGCCCGCCAGCAGCGCCTGCGTTCCTCTCCGGCCAGGAGAGAAGCTCGCGCATGAGAGTGTCGGACTCTCGTGAATTATCGCGATTCAAAGCATGCATCATGCCAACGGCAAGCGCGCGCATGTCATCTGTAGCTCCATGTTGCCCGGCAGCGAAGTTCTGCAGATATGCCTCAATATGTTGTGCGGTCGTATTGAAGGATTGCGACAGATACGATGCTCTTGAATTCGGATCGGTAATCTGGGATTCCATACCTCTGGCGATCATGAGGCAAACGCCCAGACCACCGACAGCCTGGAACCTGACATCTGCAGGCGCAGTCCTGTCCTCAGCAATGCGGCGGCAAAGATTGGCGTAAGCGAACGGAGTGATCCGCCCGAGCAGCATGAGGCTCTGCCCGCAGGCCAGGCGATCGAGCTGCGAAGTCCCATTGTTCGCCATGATAGCGTCCAGGACACCAAGCGCCCTGTCCAGAGTCGCCTGATCTGCAGCAGCAAGCGGTCTGCGTTCCTCTCCCCGCTCACGATTGAAGATGATACCAAGCGCAGTGGCAGCAAGTATGCGCTCTCGGGCTGGAGCAGCGGCATTGTCAACGGTGCGGGTCAAATTGGCCATGAGAGTGGCTCGCTCGCCTGCCGGCATATTCAAGCGGTGGGTTCTTGCCAGTTGAGTTATAGCTTGGAGCGCAGGAACATTCTCGCCGTTCTCCAGCCTGGCCTGGAAGCGCGTGAGAAAATCGAGCCCGACCTGCTCCAGATTTCTTCCCTGTCCGAACTCCCTCAAAGCTGCCGGGCCAAGGGGATTATGCCTGTGGAACATGCCGCCAATAAGCATGGATGCCAGCCCTATTTCAGCCACGCGTATCATCCCTGTGCCGGTACCCTCGACCGCCCGGAAGGTACCGTCGACCGCGCGTACCCAGCGAGTCTGGGATGCCAGCGGCGCAGCTGCTTCCCCTGCCTGGGCGGCGCCTCGTATCCAGGCCAGACGATTGACATAAGGTATGGCGCTGCCTATTGATCTAATCGCTCCCGGCGCGTTTCGCACTGCCTCGGCTATAAACCATACGTGCCTGGCCGTCGGCAGGATCCCCAGCCAATCTTGCCGGTTCTGAAATTCAGAGCTCGTGAAGACAGATGATGCCGCAAAGGCACCGGTATAAAGTGCCCGCCCCAGGTGGGCCAGGGCCTGCTGCCTCGCTGCCAGGGCAAGCTGCCTTTCAGCAGCCGAGCCGCCTGCACGAGCCAGCGCGGTAAATGCCCCATGACCCACCCTGGCTGCCCTGTAAACACCGCCTACTGCAATCAACAGCATGGCGGTATCAAAAGCGATGCCTACGCCCCTGGACCCGTGGTGACCCCACCAGGCGCTCGAGCCTGGGTTGCTCGCATAGCTGGGCAACTCATCGGCTCTCACGAGGACGACACCACCGCCGCTCATTACAGGTACAAGCGGCATGGTCGGCCCGTTCAAGGGATATCTCGTGACGAACTCAGGGTCGGAGTGCACAAGCCCAGCGAAAAGGTCGTGTGGATTGTACCAGCGGCTATCGTAATAATTGCAGGTCTGGGTGACCACCATCTCGTTGCCCTGCCTGACAGCCGTAAAGCGGGGACAGGCAAGATTGTATTCCGGGCCATTCTCTCCAACTCTGCCGCGCATGGGCACATTTGCAAAAGTCAGAATACCGAACTGCTCGGCAGAACGACGAAACATGTCGCGAAATTCGTCGACAACGAAGCGATAC
>CAYPBX010000430.1:0-3182 GCA_964409075.1 uncultured Candidatus Obscuribacterales bacterium | reverse complement strand
GCGCGCCTGTTCTCTGCCGGTAATACAGCAGTTGTCGAGGCTGTAATGAAGAAACTCATGGCTGTTCGGTATTACAAACGGGCAACCGATGTCGGGGACATAGACATTACCGCGCTCAGCAAGATCATGGCAGAGGCGGACACCAACCCGGATGAGGCCGAGGAGATATATGCTTTAACTGCCCTTCCGACAGCCTACCAGCGATATGCTATTCCTCCCATTCACCGTGAGGAGGCGATATCAGGAACATGCAGCCCTGAAATGTGCAAGGGTTGTGCAGGCTTTGGAACGATGCGAGCGCCGGAGAGAGGTCCGTAGAGATGGTCGGCACAATACCTGTTTCCATCTATGCTGCCCTGGCTAACGCGCTGGAGTACCCGGAGCCCGGCTATCGAGAGAAGGTTCAGTTGCTGGTCGGGACGCTCGGCTCCAGATATCCGCTTGCCGCCGAGCAGATAGCGAAATTTGTAGCACAGACAGCGTCCCGTCCAGTCGAAGAACTGGAGGAGCTGTATACTCGGACCTTTGACATGGCTCCTGTCTGCGTGCCGTATGTGACAAGCTACATTTATGGGCAGGAGAACTTTCAACGCGGCGAGCTGATGGCTCTCCTCAAGGAGGAGTACAGAAAATGCGGACTGGACGCGCATGGCGAGCTTCCAGACCACATTGGTTTACTGCTCCGGTTTTTGGATTATATTAGCGAGGAAGAGAAGCAGGACCTCGCAAAGTACGTGATCAGAAAGCCGCTTAAGGAGATGGTATCCAGGCTGGGTGAGGCAGGCAACCCCTTCCGGTATCTCATGTCCGCTGTGCTCGATGTCATTCAGGCTGATTATCCGGAGAAAAAGCAGAATGATTGACACTTTCCTCTTTACAGGGTTGCCTTACATGGCAATTGCGGTATGCCTAATTGTGACCATTTACAGGCTGAAGATGAGCGCTTTCACCCAGTCGGCTCTCTCCTCCCAGTTTCTGGAGAGTAATCGGCTCCTCTGGGGATCGCTGCCCTGGCATATCGGCATAGGAGCCATTCTTCTTGCCCATCTTTTCGTGCTTCTGTTTCCGGAGTTCTGGGCGCGACTGATGAGCGACCAGCGTATGCTCTATGTTGCTGAGGCAGCTGGGATCGGGCTGGGTGCTCTAGCCCTGGCCGGGCTTGCTGTTCTCTTTGTGCGCAGAATTACCTCAGCGAAGCTTCGCAAGGTTACATCGACCATGGATCTTGTCATCCTGATGCTCCTGGCTGTCCAGGTGGTATCAGGACTCCTAACGGCAGGCGCCTATCGCTGGGGAGCGTCATGGTCGACGGCGACCGCAGTGCCTTACGTCTGGAGCCTGCTTACGTTTCACCCCGATGCATCTTATGTCACCGCCATGCCAGCGGTTATCAAGATTCATATAATCGGAGCATGGCTGCTGCTCTTGCTGATACCGTTCTCCCGCCTGATTCATCTCTTTACGCTACCGCTCGCCTATCTGTGGCGGGCGCCGCAAAAGGTAATCTGGTCCGACCGCAGGCGGCTGGATGTTCAGCCTGGTCTTGCAGAACAGGAGGAGGCGAGGAGGCACTTCTTGCGAGGCGCCATAGGCCTCACGGGAGGCGGGCTGTTGCTTGCAATTGGTGCTGCCGACAAATTGGTCAGGTTTTTCTTCGGCCCCAGGCTGTCGCAGAAGGAATCGGCGGAGCTGATGGCTAAAAGGCTGAAGCGCCTGGAGCAAACAGTCGAGCATCAGAAGTTAGAGCTTGAGCGTCAGCAAAACGACTTCATATTTGTATCTAAAATCTCTGGTCTCAGCCAGACAAAAGGAAAGTATTTTATTGATTACAACATGTGGCCTGCACTTGCGTTCAAGGATTCGGACGGAATGCCTCTTTTGATCTCTGCCAAGTGTACACACCTGGGATGCACAGTTGGCTCTGATGTCCAGAATGGGAAAGTCTTGTGTCCCTGCCACATCTCGCATTTCGATATTCACACCGGTGCGCCAAACCGTGATTCTCCGGCCAGGGCCCCGTTGCCTCACATAGGCTGGGTGATTATGGATAGGCAGGGAAAGCTGGTGGCGAGCAAGGCCGGCAGCGGGCCCGTCAAAGGTAGGCTTGACCGCGACCGAATGGAGAGCTATAGCGTTTTCATTGCCAGGCATCAACAAGAGGGAGCCTGATGGATAGTTTTGTAAAAAGCTTCATTGCCGAGCGTTTCCCGATCGACAAAATGAGCTTTCGCTCTATGGTGGAAAAAAAGGAAGTGCCGCAACACAAGATGACATGGGGCTATTACACCGGTGGCGTTACTTTGTTCTTTTTCCTCGTACAGATAGTGACCGGGTTGCTGCTCCTCTTTTATTATCAGCCCACAGTCAGCGATGCGCATGCCTCAGTTGAGTTCATCACCAATCATGTGTCAGGCGGGGCCCTCATACGAAACATGCATGCCTGGTCTTCTTCGCTCATGATTCTCTTTGCCATGATCCATCTTCTGGTGACCTTCGCAATGAAGTCCTTTGAGAAGCCCAGGGAGATCACCTGGATAGCCGGTGTGGTTCTGCTTTTTCTTACCTTCAGTTTCGGGTTTACCGGCTATCTCTTGCCCTGGAACCAGATTGCCGTGAATGCCACCAAGGTCGGGCTGCAGTCTATCGAAGAGATGGGCGCTTATCTTCCTGGCACACTGTCCGAGTTGCCTAGAGTTGCTCGCGAAATCTTTCAGGGGGAGCCTTCCGTTGGGCAATCAACGCTGGGCCGATTTTACGCATTGCACGTTGTGATTCTTCCTCTGGCTACCTTTGCGGTTCTTGCCTTTCATCTTTTGCTAGTGCAGTTGCACGGGATGAGCCAGGGTGTGGATGAGCCGGCCCGGAAATCGGAGAAGTTTTTTCCAGTCTTCTTCTCTAAGGATCTTGGAGTATGGGCTATTGCTTTTCTTCTCTTATTTGTGTTGGCCCTCTGTCTGCCTTTTGAATCATTTCTGCCCTATCCACTGCTGGAGCCTTACAACCCGCTGGGCGCCACGCCGGAAGGGATCAAGCCGGAATGGTACTTTTACTTTGCCTACTATCCACTCGAGCTCTTGCCCTTCTGGGTAGTAGTGCTTGCGGGAATACTCGTATCGGCTGTGCTGGTTCTTACTCCCTGGCTATTCAAGGGAGCAGGACGAAAGGCTTTGCGTGTTATGGCT